>NZ_DAMCAM010000086.1:0-8538 GCF_032059615.1 Melaminivora sp.
TTCGGCGCGCCCTGCGGCTTCATCGGCCAGGGCGGCACCATTCCGCTCATGAACATGCTCAGCGCCGGCTTCCCGAAGGCGCAGATGATGGTCTGCGGCGTGCTCGGCCCCAGGAGCAATGCCCACGGCCCCAACGAGTTCCTGCACGTGCCCTATGCCAAGCGCCTGACGGCGGCGGTGGCGCAGGTGGTGGCCGCCATGCCCTGAGGCATCCCGTCCAGGGTTTCAAGCAAAAATTGCATCCAGCCCTTACCGGGTAAGGGCTTCAAGCTATTTTTTCGGGAGCATCCCGGTCGGCCCAGACGACGCGGTCGCGTCCCTGACGCTTGGCCGCGTAGAGCGCGGCGTCGGCGCGCTGCAGCAGCGCGTCCATGGCCTCGCCCGGGTGCAGCCGTGCCGCGCCGATGGAGACGGTCAGGCGCACGCCGCTGCCGTCCGGCAGCGGTGCCTGCTGTGCGGCTGCGGCCAGCACGCGTTCGAGCACGCGCGCACCCTCGGCGGGCGTGGTGTGGGCCATGAGTAGCACGAACTCTTCGCCGCCCCAGCGCGCCAGCACATCGCTGGCGCGCACGCAGCCCGTCACCCGCTGCGCAAAGGCCCGCAGCACCACGTCGCCCACGGCGTGGCCATGGGTGTCGTTGACGTCCTTGAAGTGGTCCAGGTCCAGCAGCGCCACCAGCAGGTGGCGGCCGCTGCGCCGCGCGTGTTCCAGCTCCAGACGCAGCATCTCCATCATGAAACGCCGGTTGGGCAGGCCGGTGAGTTCGTCGCGCGTGGCCAGTTCGCGCACCTGCTCAACGGCCAGCGCCAGCTGCCGCTTCTGGCGCTGCAGCGTCTCGCGCGCGGCATGGGCCCGCATGTTCAGCACCGTGCTGCCCAGCAGCACCATGCCGGTGACGATCAGGTAGGCCAGCGCCAGGGTCAGCGGCTGGTTGTCATGGGGCTCGCGCCAATGCACCAGCGCGATGGTGGCGCCGAACAGGACCAGCCCGTAGACCAGCACCGACACCATCTGGCGCGGCGTCAGGCCGAAGACGCCGAACATCAGGATCACCGCCAGCACCGGCAACACCACGCCGCGCGCGGACTCGGTGATGACGTAGGCCCACGCCACGCAGGCCATGGCCGCGACGTTTTGGAACAGCGTCAGCGCCGGATCGCGCCAGCGCCGGCTGTAGCCGCTGCGGATCAGAACGTAAGCGACGAGGAAGATGGAGCAGGCGAAAACGGTCCACTGGTGCACGGCGGCCAGCGGCGCCAGGCCAGCCCAGGCGACCAGGTACATGGCGCAGATGCAGCACAGCATGAGCGTGGCCGCCAGCAGGCACATGCCCAGGCGTATGCGCTGCTGGGGATGCGTGGTGAGCAGCAGGTTGGCCAGGCGTTCCTGCAAGGAGACACCCGCTCCGTGGGACGCGGCGCCGACGCGGCCTGGGGGCGTGGGGTTCTGGGTGCCGGGCGGCGCCGGGCATTCGTCGCGAAACCGCATGGCAACACGTCGTGGGAGGTCGTTCGGAGCCGGCGGCACGTGCGCCGGGGCGGACCAAGCATGCACAGCCACCCGGCCGGCGGCAACCGGGACAACCCTTGCGTGCGGCGCGGCAAAAGCCGGCACGACGGGCGGCGGCGCCTTCGTCCTGGTGTCAGCCGCCCAGCGTCAGCACGGCCAGCGCGGCGACGGAGGCCGTCTCCGCGCGCAGCACGCGGCTGCCCAGGCTGGCCGGGGCAAAACCCTGGCCCCGGGCCGCGTCCTCTTCCTGGGCCGTGAGGCCGCCTTCGGGGCCGTGCAGCACCCGCAGCACACCAGCAGCGCCGGCGGCCTGCGCCAGCGGCCGGCTGTCGTCCCGCAGCGACAGCACCAGGCGTGCATCGCCGGGCCCGGGTGCCGGCGCGGTGCGCAGCCACTCGGCCAGCGGCAGGGGTGCGTGCACCGGGGGCACGCGGTTGCGCCCGCTCTGCTCGCAGGCCGCGACCGCGATGGCCTGCCAGTGCGCCTGGCGGCGCTGGGCACGTTCGCCCGAGAGTTTCAGCACGCTGCGCGCCGCCGCCACGGGCTGGATGCTGGCGGCTCCCAGCTCGGTGGCCTTTTCCACCAGCCAGTCCATGCGCTCGTTGGCGGGCATGCCCACCACCAGGTGCACGGCGCGTGCGGCCTCGCGCTCGACGGCCTGGTGCTCGACCACGTCCGCCAGCACCTCGGAGCGGCCCATGCGCGCCACGATGGCGCTCCACTGCCCACCTTCGCCGTTGAACAGCGTCAGCGCGTCGCCCGGCTGCAGGCGCAGCACCTGCACGTGGCGCGCGGCCTCGGGCGGCAGGGTGATCTGGCGGCCCGCGGCCAGGGGCAGGGGGCAGTGAAAACGCGGCATCACACCCGCCCGAACGCGTAGCCCAGGGCCGCCTGCGTGCCCTCGATCTCATCGACCAGGCGCAGCAGCGGCGCTAGCTCGCGGTAGCGCGCTGCCGTCTGGCGGATGTAGTCGATGAAGCGCGGCGCGTCCTGCAGGTAGCGCGGCTTGCCGTCGCGCAGGGTCAGGCGCGCGAAGATGCCCGCCACCTTGAGGTGGCGCTGCAGCGCCATCCAGTCGACGGCGCGGTAGAACTCGCCGAAGTCCGCGCCAAAGCCGCTGTTGCTGCCCGCGCCCACGATGCTGGCGCGGCGCGCCTTTTCCCAGTAGCGCACGGTGATGTCGATGACGAAATCCTCGTCCCAGGAGATGAAGGCGTCGCGCAGCAGGCTGGCGATGTCGTAGGTCACCGGGCCGAGCACGGCGTCCTGGAAGTCCAGCACCCCCAGGCGCCCGTCCTCGCCCACCATGAGGTTGCGCATCATGAAGTCGCGGTGCACGAACACCTGCGGCGCGGCCAGGTTGTGGCGCACGATGGCGTCGAAACTGCGCGCCAGCACGGCCTGCTGCCCGGCCGACAGCGCCACGCCCCGGTGGCGCGCGACGTACCACTCGGGAAAGAGCTGCAGCTCGCGGCGCAGCAGCGCCTCGTCGTAGGGTGGCAAGGCGCCGACGCGCGTGGCGCGCTGCCAGTCCAGCAGCACGTCCACCGCCTGGAGGTACCAGCCGTGGGCCGCCTGGGCATTGCCCGGCTCCAGGCGCTCGATCACCGTGTGCCGGCCCAGGTCGGTCAGCAGCATGAAGCCCTGCGCCTCGTCCCAGGCGAGGATTTGCGGCACGTGCAGGCCCGCCGCCTGCATCAGCGCCTGCACGTGCACGAAGGGGCGGCAGTCCTCCTGCGTCGGCGGCGCGTCCATGACGATGAAGCTGGCGCCGCCCGGGCCGTCCACGCGCAGGTAGCGGCGAAAGCTGGCGTCGCTGGAGGCCGGGCGCAGGCTCTGTGGCTTCAGGCCGTGCGCGGGCGCCAGGCCCTGCAGCCAGAGAGTGAAGGCGCGTTCGCGCGCGGGATCGGCCCAATGGACGGGAGCGGGCGGGGCGGAGAGGTCGTTGAGGTCGCTCATGGATAATCGGATTTTAAGAAGGGCGCGCCTGCGCCGCGCCTGCCTGTCCCGTCCGCCCCGTGCCTGAACGCCTGCCTCCCCCGCACCAGACCCCGTCCATGCGCCGGCCGCCGCTGGGCGCCCCGTGCCGCCTGCCACGACGCCGGCCCCTGGCGCATCTGCTGGCGCTGCTGCTGTGGGGCGGCGCACCACTGGCCGCGCCGGCCCAGCCGGCCGAAGACCTGCCCGCGCCGGTGCTGCGCGCCAGCCCCCAGCTCGACGAGGCGCTGCCCGACGCCACGCGCGGCGAGCGCCCGGTGTTCGTGCGCGGCGAGCAACTGTCGGGCCGGCCCGACATCGAGGCCACCATCGAGGGTCGCGCCGAGCTGCGCCGCGCCGACACCGTGATCCATGCCGACCGCCTGCACTACGACGTGCCCCAGGATCGTGCGCGCGCCAGCGGCCACGTACGCATCAACAGTGCCGGCGACCGCTACGAAGGCACGCTGCTGGACCTGGAGGTGGACGCGTTCCGGGGCTTCTTCAGCGACGCGCGCTACCGCTTCCTGGAAACCGGTGCGCACGGCGAGGCGCAGCGCGTGGACTTCCTCGACCGCGAACGCTCCGTGGTCCACCAGGCCAGCTACACCACCTGCCAGCGCGACGACGAGGCCAGCTGGCAGCCGGACTGGGTGCTGCGCGCGCGGCGCATCGAGATCGACCGCGCCGAGGACGTGGGCTACGCCGAGGCCGGCGTGCTCGAGTTCAAGGGCGTACCCATCCTGCCGGTGCCGGCCATCACCTTCCCGCTGTCGTCGCGGCGCAAGTCCGGCCTGCTGCCACCTACCCTGGGCGTGGACAGCGTGAGCGGGATGGAATACGCCCAGCCGTACTACTGGAACATCGCCCCCAACCGCGACGCCACCATCACGCCCATCCTGATGACGCGC
Source organism: Melaminivora sp. (assembly GCF_032059615.1). Taxonomy (NCBI): domain Bacteria; kingdom Pseudomonadati; phylum Pseudomonadota; class Betaproteobacteria; order Burkholderiales; family Comamonadaceae; genus Melaminivora; species Melaminivora sp. The sequence goes on from NZ_DAMCAM010000086.1 coordinate 4,399, forward strand.
CGCGGCGCGGCCCTGTCGGGCGAGTTCCGCTACCTGGAGTCGCGCTACGAGGGCGAGGTGGGCGGGCTGACCATGCCTTCGGACCACCTGCGCCAGCGCCATCGCTGGTCCTGGCGCGCGCGCCACGGCGCGCTGCTGTACACGCCCGTGGGCGACGTCGGGCTGAACCTGAACGTGCGCCGGGTGAGCGATGACGACTACTGGCGCGACTTCACCCTGCGCGGCGCCGGCGGCCTGGGCGGCAACACCCTGCAGAACCAGCTGGCCGAGCGCCTGCTGCCGGGCGAGGCCTCGCTGCGCTGGAGCGGGGGCGAGCACACGGTGAGCGCCCAGGCACTCAAGTGGCAGACGCTGCAGGACCCGCTGGCGCCCATCGTGCCGCCCTACGACCGCCTGCCGCAGCTGCACTGGCGCTTTGCACCGGCGCAGCTGCCCGCCGGGCTGGACGCCAGCGTGGACGCCGACTACACGCATTTCTCGGCCGACCGGCGCTGGTACACCCAGCCCAACGCGCGGCGCAGCTACACGGTGGCCCAGCTCAGCCGGCCGTTCCTGGCGCCGGCCGGCTTCATCACCCCGCGTGTGCAGTTGCACGCGACCCGGTACGAGTTCGACAGCCCGCTGCTCAACGGTCAGCGCAGCGCCAGCCGCACCCTGCCCACTTTCAGCCTGGACAGCGGCCTGGTGTTCGAGCGCGAGGCCAGCTTCCTCGGCCGCGGCTTCCTGCAGACGCTGGAGCCGCGCGCCTTCTACACCTGGACGCCCTACCGCGACCAGAGCTTGCTGCCGGTCTACGACACGGCGGCCACCGACTTCAACTTCGCCACCGTCTATACCGAGAACGCCTTCGGCGGCCACGACCGCCTGGCCGACAGCAACCTGCTGACCCTGGGCGTGACCACGCGCCTGCTGGACCCGGACACCGGCGCCGAGGCCGTGCGCCTGGGCGCGGCTCAGCGCCTGCGTTTTTCCGACCAGCGCGTGACCATGCCGGGAGCGGACCCCGTGAGCGAGCGCCTGTCGGACGTGCTGCTGGGCGCAGGCATCAACTGGACGCCCGAGTGGGGTCTGGACACCACGGTGCAGTACAACCCCAAGACGCGCCGCTCGCTGCGCACCACCATCGGCGCGCGTTACTCGCCCGGCCCTTACCGCACGGTGAGCGCCGCCTACCGCATGCAGGAGGTGACGGACCTGATCACCGAACCCAGCCGGCAGCTCGACGTGGGCTGGCAGTGGCCGCTGAGCGGCCTGTGGGGCGGCGACTCCGGTCTGCCTTCGCGCGACGCCGGTCGCTGGTACAGCGTGGGCCGGCTCAACTACAGCCTCAAGGACCGCCGTGTCGTGGACACGGTGGTGGGGCTGGAATACGAGAGCTGCTGCTGGGTCGGGCGCGTGGTGCTCGAGCGCCTGCAGCGCAGCCTCGACACATCGAGCACGCGCGTCATGGTGCAGCTCGAGTTCGTCGGCTTCTCGCGCCTGACGCTGGGCGCCAACCCGCTGACCAGCCTGCGCCAGAACGTCCCCGGCTACCGCTACCTGCGCGAGGACGCCACCGTACCGAGCCGCTTCACCCAGTACGATTGACGGCTGCCGCCGCGCCGGGCGCGGCCCAGGCACCCTGCCAACCACCTTTGACCCCTCTCATGAAACACCGCGCTTTGTCCCTGGGCCTGGCCTGCCTGACGGCCCTCGCAGCAGCACCGCTGGCCAGCGCACCCGCGCAGGCGCAGAGCCTGCGGGCGCCAGCCGGCGCCGCGCGCCCCCCCTCGGCCGTGCAGGCCCCGGCGCTGGCGCCGGCCGGCGCCCCGAAGGCGGACGGCAGCCAGGCCCGTGCGGCCGACTACATCGTCGCCGTGGTCAACTCCGAGCCCATCACCAACAGCGAGGTGCGCCAGCGCGCCGAGCGCGCGGCGCAGCAGATGGCCAGCCAGGGCGTGCACGTGCCGGCGCAGCAGGTGCTGGCGCGCGAGGTGCTCGAGCGCCTGATCCTGGAGAGGGTGCAGGTGCAGCTGGCGCGCGAGAGCGGCATCAAGGTGGACGACTGGGCCGTCAGCCAGGCCGAGCAGTCGGTGGCGCGGCAGAACGAGGTGAGCGTGGACGAGATGTACCGCCGCCTGGCCGCCGACGGCATCGGCCGCGAGCGCTTCCGCGAGGACCTGCGCAACCAGCTGCTGGCGCTGCGTGTGCGCGAGCGCGACGTGGAGGCGCGCGTGCGCGTGAGCGAGGCCGACATCGACCAGTACCTGCGCGAGCAGCAGCAGGGCGGCACGCCCGCGGGGCTGGAGCTGAACCTGGGCCACATCTACGTGCAGGTGCCCGAGAACGCCACACCGGTGCAGTCGGCCGAGCGCGAGAAGCGTGCCCAGCAGATCATGGCGCAGCTGCAGGCGGGCGCCGACTTCGCCGCGCTGGCGCGCCAGTATTCCGACGCGCCCGAGGGCGAGCGCGGGGGCGAGCTGGGCCTGCGCCCGGCCGACCGCTACCCCGACCTGTTCGTCAGCGCCACGCAGAACGCCGCCGTGGGAGGGCTTGTCGGGCCGGTGCGCTCGCCGGCGGGCTTCCACATCCTGAAGGTGCTCGACAAGAGCCGCGCCGGCCCGGGCGCCACCGTGGTGCAGAACCACGCGCGCCACATCCTGCTGCGCGTGCAGCCCGGCACCACCGAGCAGCAGGTGGCCGAGCGCCTGGAGGAGCTGCGCAGCCGCGTGCTGGCCGGACGGGCGGACTTCGCCGAGCTGGCGCGCGAGGTCTCGCAGGACGGCAGCAGCAAGCAGGGCGGCGACCTCGGCTGGGCCTCGCCCGGACGCTACGTGCCCGAGTTCGAGGAGGTGCTCGACAGCCTCTCGCCCGGCGAGATCAGCCACCCCGTGGTGTCGCGCTTTGGCGTGCACCTGATCCAGCTGCTCGACCGCCGCCAGGCCCGGCTCAGCCCGCGCGAGCAGCGCGAGATGGTGCGCGGCGCAGTGCGCGAGAAGAAACTCGACGAGGCCTATGCGCAGTGGATCCAGGAGGCGCGTGCGCGCGCCTATGTGGAGCTGCGCGAGCCGCCGCAGTGGTGATGGCAGGGCCCCGCACGCCGCACATGGCGCGCAAGCGCTTCGGCCAGCACTTCCTGTCCGACCCCGGCATCATCGACGCCATCGTGCGCGCCATCGCGCCGCGCGCGGGCCAGCCCATGGTGGAGATCGGCCCCGGCCTGGCCGCGCTGACCCAGCCGCTGGTCGAGCGCCTGGGCCGGCTCACGGTGATCGAGCTCGACCGCGACCTGGCCGCGCGGCTGCGCCAGCACCCGCAGCTCGACGTCATCGAGTCCGATGTGCTGAAAGTGGACTTTGCCCAGCTGGCACAAAGACTTCCAGCTACAAAATTGAGAGTCGTTGGCAATCTGCCCTACAACATCTCCACGCCCATCCTGTTTCACCTGCTGGAGCACGTCGAGGCCATCCAGGACCAGCACTTCATGCTGCAAAAGGAGGTCATCGACCGCATGGTGGCCCGGCCGGCCACCGCCGCCTACGGGCGGCTGTCGGTCATGCTGCAATGGCGCTACGCCATGGAGGACGTGCTGTTCGTGCCGCCCGAAGCGTTCGAGCCGCCCCCGCGCGTGGACAGCGCCGTGGTGCGCATGCTGCCGCTGGCCGGGCCGCCGGCGGTCGACGTGCCGCTGCTGTCGGAGCTGGTGCAGGTCGCCTTCAGCCAGCGCAGAAAGCTGCTGCGCCACGCGCTGGGCCCCTGGCTGGAGGTGCGCGGCCACGCGGGCAGCTTTGACCTGCAGCGCCGCGCCGAGGAGGTGCCGGTGGACGAGTACGTCGCGCTGGCCCGCAGCCTGGCCCCGCAGTGAGGCCAGGCCAGCCGCACCGGGTCGGCCGGTGCGCCAGGGTCAGGCGGCGGACAGCCAGTATCCGGCGTTGAACGGGCTGCTCATGCGCAGCGCCTGGGCCGAGATGTCCACCAGCCGGTCGGTGGGCAACCCGTCGCCCGCGGTGTCGATCTCGATGGAGGGGGGAGTGGCCTGGATGACGGCGCCCCGGGGCGCCTCGCTGGCCCGTTCCGCCTGGCCGGCGGTTGCAGAACGGGCTACAGAAAAGAATAGAAGCACCGGAAGGCGATCTTGCGGTCGGCCCAGTAGTCGGCCGC
>NZ_DAMCAM010000087.1:0-8441 GCF_032059615.1 Melaminivora sp.
TTCTTCAGCGCCTTGGCGCGCGCCTCCTCGCCCTTTTGCTCGGCTTCCAGGCGGTTTTGCTTCTGGATCAGCCACTCGGAATAGTTGCCCTTGTAGGGAATGCCGTGGCCGCGGTCCAGCTCCAGGATCCACTCGGCGACGTTGTCGAGGAAGTAGCGGTCGTGGGTGATGGCGACGACGGTGCCGGTGAAGCGGTGCAGGAACTGCTCCAGCCACTCGACGGATTCGGCATCCAGATGGTTGGTCGGCTCATCCAGCAGCAGCATGTCGGGCTTGGACAAGAGCAGCTTGCACAGCGCCACGCGGCGCTTCTCGCCACCCGAGAGCTGGCCGATCACCGCGTCCCAGGGCGGCAGGCGCAGCGCGTCGGCGGCGATCTCCAGCTGGTGCTCGGAGTCGGTGCCGGCGGCGGCGATGATGGCTTCGAGCTGGCCCTGCTCGGCGGCCAGGGCGTCGAAGTCGGCGTCTTCCTCGGCGTAGGCGGCATAGACCTCGTCAAGGCGCTTGCGTGCGGCGTTGACCTCGGCCATGGCGTCCTCGACCTCCTCGCGCACGGTGCGGGCGGGGTCGAGCTGCGGCTCCTGCGGCAGGTAGCCGATCGACAGGCCGGCCATGGGAATGGCCTCGCCCTCGTACTCCTTGTCCACGCCGGCCATGATTTTCAGGAGCGACGACTTGCCCGAGCCGTTGAGGCCCAGCACGCCGATCTTGGCGCCGGGGAAGAAGGACAGGGAAATGTCTTTCAAGATCTGCCGCTTAGGCGGCACGGTCTTGCTGACACGGTTCATCGAGAAAACGTATTGAGCCATCGGTGTTCTTTGGTGAAAAACTGCAAAAACTTGTGAGCGCTTGGGCGCGCAGGCAGACACTGATTATCGGCGCATGCGACAATGGCGGCTGCCACGGGCTCCAGTCACCCTGGCACCAGCACCGAAGCTGGGGACGATGGAAGCGGTTCAAACGCCTTCCGGGCTCCCGCTCCTAGCAATCACCGTGTTCCCTTGCACTGGCCTTGTGGCAAGCCTTGCCGCTGGCGGCGAACCGGTACCCAGCGCCCCGGATGGGCGCATCAGACCTAAATGACCTTTGAAGAACTGAATCTGGCGCCGGCCCTTTTGCGTGCCGTGCAAGAACAGGGCTATGACAGCCCCACCCCCATCCAGGCCCAGGCCATCCCGGCCGTCCTGGCTGGCCACGACCTGCTGGCCGGGGCGCAGACGGGCACTGGCAAGACCGCCGCCTTCACCCTGCCGCTGCTGCAGCGCCTGAGCGAAAGCCCGGCGGCCACCAGCCGCTTTGGCGGCCGCGGCGTGCGCGCCCTGGTGCTCACTCCCACGCGTGAGCTGGCCGCGCAGGTCGAGGAGTCGGTACGTACCTACGGCCAGTACCTGAGCGACCTGAAGTCCACCGTCATCTTCGGCGGCGTGGGCATGAACCCGCAGATCGAGCGCCTCAAGCGCGGTGTCGACGTGCTGGTGGCCACCCCCGGCCGCCTGCTTGACCTGCAGCAGCAGGGCTTCCTGGACCTGTCCACCGTCGAGGTGCTGGTGCTGGACGAGGCCGACCGCATGCTGGACATGGGCTTCATCCACGACGTGAAGAAGGTGCTGGCGCTGGTGCCCAAGGACAAGCAGAGCCTGCTGTTCTCGGCCACCTTCAGCGACGAGATCCGCGAGCTGGCGGGCAACCTGCTCAAGAACCCGCAGAGCATCCAGGTCACACCGCGCAACACCACGGTGCAGCGCATCAGCCAGGTCATCCACCCGGTGGGCCGTGCCAAGAAAAAGCAGGTGCTGCTGCACATCATCCAGCAGCACGACTGGAGCCAAGTGCTGGTCTTCACGCGCACCAAGTTCGGCGCCAACAACGTGGCTGACTACCTGACGAAAAACGGCGTCTCGGCCATGGCGCTGCACGGCAACAAGAGCCAGAGCGCACGCACCCAGGCGCTGGAAGGCTTCAAGACCGGCCAGATCCGCGCCCTGGTGGCCACCGACATCGCTGCGCGCGGCATCGACATCGACGACCTGCCGCACGTCGTGAACTACGAGATCCCCAACGTGCCCGAGGACTACGTGCACCGCATCGGCCGCACCGGCCGCGCCGGGCGCGAGGGCCACGCCGTCAGCCTGGTCTGCATGGACGAGGAAGGCTTCATGATGGAGATCGAGCGCTTCACCAAGCAGGAGATCCCGGTGCAGGTCATCGACGGCTTCGGCCCCGACGAGGGCGAGCAGGCCGAGCCCATCGCCATGGGCCGCCAGACCATCTGGGGCGGCGCCGGTCGCCCGCCCGGACGTGAGGTCATGCAGGCCGCGGCCAAGGCGGCCCGCCAGGAGATGATGGAGCGCATCCGCGCCAACAAGGCGCCCCAGGGTGGCGGCCAGCGAGGCCGCAACGGCGGCTCCGGCGAGGCGGGTCCGCGCAAGGCCGAAGGCGGCCGTGGCCGCAGCGGTGGCGATGCAGCCGGCCAGCCCCAGGGCCCGCGCGCCCAGGCTCCGCGCGGCGCGCAGCGCCCGCAGCCGGCAGGCGCCAACGCCGCTGGCGGACGCCGCCGCGGCGGCCCCGGCGCCACGGGCCCTGCAGGCAACGGTGGCGGTGCACCGCGCCGCCACGACGACAGCCAGCCGCGCGGCGAGAACGCCCACCTGGTCACGCAGATGGGCCATTCGCTGGTGCCGCGTCGCCCCGGTGGCGGCGGTCAGCCAGACCCCATGCGCACCAGCGTGGACATGATGGCCAGCAGTGGCCGCAGGGGCGGTGGCGGTGGCTATCGCAACGGTGGGGGCGGCGGCTCGCGCGGCCCGCGCGGCGGCGGTTTCGGCCGCTGACGGCCCGCCCGGCCACCCCACCCCCGCCTGCCGGCGCTCCAGCAGCCCGGCAGGCCGATCGCCCGGCCTGCAGCCGGGCTTTTTTCTGTCAAGGTGCGGTGCGCCGGGCCGGCTAACATCGCCCGCGAACCCATGTACGCTCGCACGCCATGACGCCCTCGCCCCGCACCCACCGCCGCGCACCCGCGCTGCCGCGCATCGCCCTGCGCCTGTCCACCCTGGCGGCCGCGGCCCTGCTGGCCGCCTGCTCCAGCACCCCGCTGCCGCCCTGGCCCTCGCAATCCCAGGGCGGGGCGCAGCCAGCCCGCGTGGTGCCACCTCCGCTGGGCACCAGCGTGCCGCCAGAGGGTGCAGCGCCGGTCTCCGTGACGCCCCTGCCGGGCGCCGGGCCGGAGCTGGCCCCGGCTGCGCCCGAGCCCTCAGCCGCGGATGCGCGCTTTGCGCCGCCAACCATGCGTTACGACACCCCGGGCCTGGGCGAGGGACGCCGCGCCTTCACCACCCAGGCCGAGCTGGGCCAGTGGCTGCAGCGCCTGGCGACCACGGGCAACGGCAACACCCGCATGCAGATGCTGGACATCGGCCGCTCGCAGCGCGGTGCCCCGCTGTGGGCGATGGTGTTCACCCGCGCGGCCGGCACCGACGTGGCGGCGCTGGAGGCCAGCGGCCGGCCCACGGTGCTGCTGCTGGGCCAGCAGCATGGCGACGAGCCTGCCAGCGCCGAGGCGCTGCTGGTGCTGGCACGCGAGCTGGCGCCGGGCGGGCGGCTGGAGCCGCTGCTGGACGTCATCAACGTGCTGGTCGTGCCGCGCGCCAACCCGGACGGCGCCGAGGCCGGCCAGCATGCGCTGGCCGATGGCACCGACCTGGACCGCGACCACCTGGCCCTGTCCTCGCCCGAGGCCCAGGCGCTGGCGCGGCTGGTGCGCAACTACCGCCCCATGACTGTCGCCGATGCGCACGAACACCCGGCGGGCGGCGAATTTTTGCAGCAGTTCGGCCTGCTGCCGCGCGCCGACCTGCTCTATGCCCACGCCACCACGCCCAACCTGCCCGAGTTTCTCGTCAAGGCCGCGCGCGAATGGTACGAACAACCCATGGAGCGCGCGCTCACCACCGCCGGGCTGCGGCAGGAGCTGTTTCATGCCGCCTCGGCGTCGGGCGGGCAGCGCCTGTCCACCGGCCGCACCGAGGCCGAGAGCGCGCGCAACGTCAACGGCCTGAAGAACGCCGTGAGCCTGATGGTCAGCGGCCGCGGCGCCGACCTGGACCGCCAGCAGCTGCAACGGCGCGTGCACGCGCAGGTCACGGCGCTGACCAGCGTGCTGCGCAGCACGGTCGAGCGCGCGGCCGACCTGGAGTCGGTGCGCTCGTACGAGGCACGCGACACGGCCTCGCAGGCCTGCCGCGGCGAGCTGGTGGTGCGCGCCCGTCCCACGGCGATGCAGCGCGAGCTGGTCGCCATCGACCCGCAGACCGGCGCCGACCGGCCGCTGCACCTGCAGTGGGACATGGCCCAGCAGCTGCAGCCCGTGCTCAAGCGACCGCGCCCCTGCGGCTACTGGCTGGCGGCCAGCGCCACCACGGCCGTCGAGCGCCTGCGCCTGCTGGGCGTGCAGATGCTGCGCGTGGCCGAGTCGGGCGGCGTGCTCGCGGATGTCTATGAACAGGCAGGCGCCGGCACGGGCAGCCAGATGCAGCTGGCCACGCGCCGCGGCCTGATCGACGTGCCGCCGCAAAGCTACTACGTGCCGCTGAACCAGCCCCTGGCCAACCTGGTGGTGGCGGCGCTGGAGCCCGATACCGACGGCAGCTACCTCAGCCACCGCCTGGTCGGCCACCTGTCGGACACGGCGCGGGTCATGAGCACGCCGTCGCTGGTGTTCGAGGAAATGGACTGAGAGCGCCCCGGGCCTGTTTGCTCACACTGCTACGAAAAACATTGCAGCAGGTCCAGGCCCCATGCGGGCTTGAGCCGGTTTTCTCTTGAATTCAGGTGTCGCCCGGCAGGCCGTGGGCAAGCTGCGGGCCACGCGCGAGAAGATCCACCAGCTGCGGCACCGGCGTGTCCGGCCCGCCCTGGCTGACCGCGGCGGCAAAAGTCGCCTGCACCGCATCAGCGATCCCGTGCGCGGCCTGGGCGTCGCTCGCCATGGTGCCGTAGTAGCCCAGGTCCTTGAGCGCATTGCCCATGGCAAAGCGCAGGGCACCCGCGTCGCGCGCAAGCAGATAGGGCCGCAGCCGCTCCAGCGCCACGCCGGCGCCGCCGCCCTTGCCCAGCACATCGACGAACACCTCGGCCGCCACGCCACTGCCGAGCGCGCAGGCCGCGGCCTCGGCCAGCAATGCCACGCTGCCCAGCGAGACATAGTTGTGCAGCAGCTTCATGCGGTGGCCCGTGCCCACGGCGCCGGTGTGCGTGATGTGCTCGGCAAAGCACTCCAGCAGGGGCCGGCACTCGGCCAGCAGCGCCGCGTCGCCCCCCACGAGCAGGTTGAGCCGGCCCTCGCGCGCCTCGCGCGGCGTGCGCGTCATGGGCGCATCGAGAAAGCGCACGCCCGCGGCCGCGCAGGCGGCGGCCACGCGCTCGGTGGAGGTGGGAATGGCGGTGGAGCAGTCGATCACCACCGCCCCGGCCGGCAGCGCCGCCAGCGCCCCCTGGGCGCCCAGCAGCACGGCCTCGACCTGGGGCGAGCCGGTCACGCACAGCAGCAGCACGTCGCTGCCGCGCGCCAGTGACTGCACGTCGGGCGCGGTGGTCGCTCCCAGGTCCAGCAGCTCGCCCAGCGGCTGGTTGCCCGGGTGGTCCAGCACCGTCAAGGCATGGCCCTTGCGGGCCAGGTTGAGAGCGATGCCGTGGCCCATCAGGCCGACGCCAATGAGGCCAATGCGGGGAGTGTCCATGGGGCTTCCTTGTTGCGAAAATTATCCATGAAAAAGCCGCCCAGCCTTTGACAGGCATGGGCGGCCAGCTACTGCTTCAGTAGCGCCAGGGCATGCGCCCGGCGTTCACTTCTTCTGCGGCGGCAGGTCGGTGCACGAGCCATGCGCCACTTCGGCCGCCATGCCGATGCTCTCGCCCAGCGTGGGGTGGGGGTGGATGGTCTTGCCGATGTCCACGCTGTCGGCGCCCATCTCGATGGCCAGGGCGATCTCGCCAATCATGTCGCCCGCATGCATGCCGACAATGCCGCCGCCCAGGATGCGGCCGTGGCCGCCGGCTTCGGGCGAATCGTCGAACAGCAGCTTGGTGAAGCCTTCGTCGCGGCCATTGGCGATCGCCCGGCCCGAGGCGGCCCAGGGGAACAGGCCCTTTTTCACCTTGATGCCCTGCGCCCGGGCCTGCTCCTCGGTCAGGCCGACCCACGCAATCTCCGGGTCGGTGTACGCGACGCTCGGGATGACGCGGGCGTCGAAGGCTGCCTTGGCGAGCTTGTCGTCGCCCTTCAACTCGCCGGCGATGACCTCGGCCGCCACATGCGCCTCGTGTACCGCCTTGTGCGCCAGCATGGGCTGGCCGACGATGTCGCCGATGGCGAAGATGTGCGGCGCGTTGGTGCGCATCTGCACGTCCACCTCGATGAAGCCGCGGTCGGTCACGGCCACGCCTGCGGCCTCGGCGCCGATCTTCTTGCCGTTGGGCGTGCGGCCCACGGCCTGCAGCACCAGGTCGTAGGTCTGCGGCTCGGGGGCCTCACCGCCCTCCTTGGCCGGGGCAAAGCTGACCTTGATGCCCTCGGGCGTGGCCTCGGCGCCCACGGTCCTGGTGTTGAGCATGACGTGGTCGAAGCGGTGCTGGTTCATCTTCTGCCAGACCTTGACCAGGTCGCGGTCCGCGCCCTGCATCAGCCCGTCCATCATCTCCACCACGTCCAGGCGCGCGCCCAGGGTCGAGTACACCGTGCCCATCTCCAGGCCGATGATGCCGCCGCCCAGGATCAGCATGCGCTTGGGCATGGTCTGCAGCGCGAGCGCGCCGGTCGAGTCCACCACGCGCGGGTCGTCGGGCATGAAGGGCAGGCGCACGGCCTGGCTGCCGGCGGCGACGATGGCGCGCTGGAATTGCACGACCTTCTTGCCGCCCGTCTTGTCCTGGCCATCACCCGCGGTTTCCTCGACCTGCAGGTGGTGGCCGCCGACAAAGCTGCCCACGCCGCGCAGCACGGTGACCTTGCGCATCTTGGCCATCTGCGCCAGGCCCCCGGTCAGCTTGGCGATGACCTTCTCCTTGTGGCCGCGCAGGGTGGGCAGGTTGACCTGGATGGAACCGAAGGTCACCCCGGCCACGTCCAGGTGCCGCGCCTCGTCGATCACGCTGGTCACGTGCAACAACGCCTTGGAGGGGATGCAGCCGACGTTCAGGCACACGCCGCCCAGGGTCGCGTAGCGCTCGACCAGCACCACTTTCAGGCCCAGGTCGGCGGCGCGGAAGGCGGCGCTGTAGCCGCCGGGGCCGCCGCCCAGGACCAGGACTTCGCAGTCCAGGTCGGCAGAGCCGGCGTACTCGCTGCCTGCCCCGCTGCGGGGCTGGGGCGAGGGCGAGGACGAGCGTTGCTGGGCGTTGCTGGCCCCACCCTCACCCCTGCCCTCTCCCGCCCCGGCGGGAGAGGGAGAGGAAGCAGTGGCGGCGGGCGCTGGTGCAGCGGCGCCGCCTTCGCTCCCTCTCCCGTTGGCGGGAGAGGGTTGGGGTGAGGGTGAGGGTGCGCCCGCATCCGCTCCCACCTCCAGCGTCAGCAGCACGCTGCCCTGCTGGACCTTGTCGCCCAGCTTGACCTTGAGCTCCTTCACCACGCCTGCATGGCTGGAAGGAATTTCCATGGACGCCTTGTCGCTCTCCACCGTCACGAGGCTTTGCTCGACCTCGATGGTGTCGCCCGGCTGCACCAGCACTTCGATCACCGCAACGGAGTCGAAATCGCCGATGTCGGGCACCTTGATGTCAATCACTGCCATGTTGCAGCTCCTTGGTTCACAGCACGATGCGGCGGTAGTCCGCCAGCACCTGCCCCAGATAGGCATTGAAGCGCGCAGCGGCCGCGCCGTCGATGACGCGGTGGTCGTACGACAGCGACAGCGGCAGCATCAGGCGCGGCTCGAACGCCTCGCGCTCGTCGCTCCAGAGAGGCTTCATGCTGCTCCTGGACAGGCCCAGGATGGCCACCTCGGGCGCGTTGATGATGGGCGTGAAGTGCGTGCCGCCAATGCCGCCCAGCGACGAGATGGTGAAGCAGCCGCCCTGCATGTCGGCCACGCCCAGCTTGCCGTCGCGCGCCTTTTTGGCCAGGTCGCCCATTTCCTCGCTGATTTGCAGGATGCCCTTCTTGTCGGCGTCTTTCAGCACCGGCACGACCAGACCATTGGGCGTGTCGGCGGCAAAGCCGATGTGGAAGTACTGCTTGTAGACCAGCGCGTCGCCATCGAGGCTGGCGTTGAACTCGGGGTATTTCTTGAGTGCCGCCACCACCGCCTTGATGACGAAGGCCAGCATGGTCACCTTGACCGGGCTCTTGGCCCTGGCGCCCTCCTGGTTGGTCTGCACGCGGAAGGCTTCCAGGTCGGTGATGTCCGCCTCGTCGTTGTTGGTGACGTGCGGGATCATGACCCAGTTGC
>NZ_DAMCAM010000088.1:0-8151 GCF_032059615.1 Melaminivora sp.
CTGGCTGCGCCCGGGCGACCGCATCATCGTGAGCGGCCTGGAGCACCACGCCAACTTGGTGCCCTGGCAGCACGCCGCACGCATGACGGGCGCACAGCTTGTCATCCTCCAGCCCGATGACGAAGGCCGGCTGCACGAGGCCGACCTGGTCGCGCTGCTGCAAGGCGGCGGCGCCCGGGTCTTTGCCCTCACCGCCTGCGCCAACGCCACGGGCGAGCGCCCGCCGTACGAGGCCATGCTGACCATGGCCAAGGCCGCCGGCGCGCTCACGGTACTGGACGCGGCCCAGGTCGCCGCCCATGCCGTGCCCGACATGGCGGCGCTGGACTGCGACTTTCTGGTCTTTTCCGGACACAAGATGCACGGCCCCATGGGCACGGGCGCGCTGGTGGGCCGGCGCGCGGCGCTGGAGCAGCTGTACCCGCTGCGCCTGGGCGGCGACATGGTCGAGGATGTGAGCTACGAGCGCGCCCGCTACGCCGCCCTGCCCATGCGCCTGGAGGGCGGTACGCCCAATGTCGCCGGGGCCGTCGGTCTGGCCGCCGCCGCGCGCTTTATCGACGAGACGGGCCGCGCCGCCATCGACGCCCATATCCACGCCCTGCGCGAGCAGGCGGCTGCGGGCCTGGCCGCCCTGCCCGGCGTGCGCGTGCTCAGCCGGGACAGCGCTGCCTCGGCGCTGGTGTCCTTCGTTTGCGAGGGCGTGCACCCGCACGACATCGGCACGCTGCTCGACCAGTCGGGCATTGCCGTGCGCACCGGCCACCACTGCGCGCAGCCGCTGCTCGACCAGTTGGTGGCCGGGCCGACCACGCGCGCCTCCTTTGCCCTGTACAACACCACGGACGAGGTCGATCGCCTGATCGCCGCCACCGCCCGCGCCCTGGAGCTGCTGCGATGATGGACAACGCCATGAACGACCTCTACCAGGAGGTGGTGCTCGAACACAAGCGCGCGCCGCGCAATTTTGGCCACCTGGCCGCGCCCACGCACCAGGCGCAGGGCACCAACCCGTCGTGCGGCGACCGCATCGCCGTGGAGCTGCAACTGCAAGGCGACAAAGTCGAGGACATCCGCTTTTCCGGCCAGGGCTGCGCCATCTGCATGGCCTCGACCTCGATGATGACCGAGGCCGTCAAGGGCGGCGACGTGGCCGCCGCGCAGGCGCTGCAGCAGCACTTTCGCGCCGTGCTGACGGGCGAGGAGGAGCCAGACGATGCGCCCCTGGGCAAGCTCATCAGCCTGGCCGGCGTGCGCCAGTACCCCAGCCGCATCAAGTGCGCCCTGCTGGGCTGGCACGCGCTGATGCACGCCATCGCCCAGCACGGCGGCAAGGACGACGCCGCCACCGTCCAGGCCGCCGAGAGCGACGGCGCCACCCTGCAGGCCAGCACCACGGAGGCCCCATGACCTATCGCCGCCAACGCGAGGACGTGCTGGTGCGCCGCACAGTGGGCGTGGAGACCATCCCCAGCGGCCACCCGGTCGAGCTAGAAGCCGGGCAGCTGGCGCAGATCACCCAGGCGCTGGGCGGCTCGTTCACGCTGCTGGTCGAGGGCCAGCTCATGCGCCTCAAGGGCCAGGACGCCGACGCCATCGGCAAGCAGCCGCCGCAGGCCATCGCCGCGCCGCAGGACTTGCACATCGACGACCTGGAGCCGCTGATCTGGGAGACGCTACGCACCTGCTACGACCCGGAGATCCCGGTCAACATCGTCGATCTGGGCCTGGTCTATGCGCTCCGGTTCGAGCCGCTGCAGGAGCAGGACAAGGTGCGCGTGGTCATCGACATGACGCTCACCGCGCCCGGCTGCGGCATGGGCGAGGCCATTGCCGACGAGGTCTGCGACAAGGTGCTGGCCTTGCCGCGCGTGGGCGAGATCACCGTCAACCTGGTGTTCGACCCGCCCTGGGATCGCTCGCGCATGTCCGAGGAGGCGCAGCTGGCGCTGGGGCTGTAGCGCCGCCCGCGCCAAACAAAAAAAAGCGGACCGCCAGGGTCCGCTTGTTTCATGCCGGATGACCGGGCAAGACCGGTCGGCTGCTTCAGCCGCCGCAGGCGCCGCCCGAGCAGCACGAGCCGCCCTCTTGCGCGGTGTTGGAGGTCTTGTCGATCTGCACGCGCCACAGGGCGGGGCCAGCCTCCAGATAGGTCCAGTCGAACTGGCCCGGCGTGCGTGCGGCGAACTGGCGGCGCAGCGGCACCGGGTCGTGGTCGTTGACGATGACCAGGGCCTGGCCGGCTTCCAGCGCGTCGAACTGGCCAAAAATCTGCGCGTGGCGCTCGTACGGGGGGATGGTGCGGACGTCGATTTCGGTGGCAATGGTGGTGCTCATGGACTCAGCCTGTGGAGTGAAGGAGGGGTGGAGGAAAACGCCAGTCGGCGAGGGAAAAAGGGATGGAGAAGGGCAGCAAGGCAGGCCGTGCGGCTCAGCCGTCCTTGCCGTCCAGCCGGGTGCGCATCAGCCAGGGCGTGTACATGACCACGTAGATGCCAAAGGCCAGCGCCCACAGGCAGGCCGCGCCATGCAGCGCGCCCACGTACCACTGTGGCTGCACGGCCGGCACCAGCACGCGCAGCACGGCGGCCAGCAGGACCATGGCGTAGGCGGCCGTCTCGGCGCGCGAGGCCTGCAGGGGCCGGCCGGTGTGGCCGCGCGCGGTGCGCGTCAGCATGCCGATGATCAGGCCGCCGACCACGCCCACGGCCAGCGCATGGATGGCCAGCGTCGCCGGTAGCCAGCCCAGCTGCGCCGCAGCCAGCAGGGCAAAACCGATGGGCATCCATGCGTAGGACAGGTGCAGGATCCACAGGATGGGCCGGCGCAGCGTGACCCAGGGCTTCCACAGCGCCAGGCGCACGGCGTGCAGCACGGCGGCGGCGGCGCTGGCCAGGGCCGCCAGCGGCGCAGGCGCGGCGCAGACCCACAGCAGCAGGGCGATCGCCGTCACGGCCAGCAGGGCCAGCTCGAACTTGCGCGGAACGTTGATGACCAGGCCGGGGGTGACGTTCTTGGTGAACATGGGCAGCACGCGGCCGGTGATGACGGTGATCACCATCAGCACCAGCGCCAGCTCGGCATGCAGTGCGGACAGGGCCGGCACCTCGATGACCTGCATGGCCGACAGGTGGAAAACGCCGTTGGCCAGCGCCATCAGGAGCAGCAGCGAGATCAGGGGAATGTTGCGCTTGTTGCGCGCCTGGACCAGCACGGTCAGCAGGCTCGCCGCGACGGCGGGCAGCAGCAGCATGTCCAGCGCCGCATAGACCGGATACGGCGCGACGAAGGCTGCCAGGCGCGCAGCCAGCCACAAAAGCGCGAGGGCGCCCAGCGTGGCCCCGCGCGGCGTGGGCAGGCCCGTCCAGGCCTTCACGGCCGTGAGCAGGAAGCCGACGATGACGCCCACGGCAAAGCCGAACAGCATCTCGTGCGCGTGCCACAGCAGCGGCGGCACGGACACGCCCAGGGGGATGTAGCCGAGAAAGGCCAGCACCCACACCGGCACCGACAGGCAGGCCAGCAGCGCAGAACCCAGGTAGAACGGACGAAAGCCCAGGCGCAGCAGCGGCAGGCCGCGCAGCAGGGGTGCGGCCGGCGCGGCCTGGCCAGGGCGTTGGGGAAAAGGCAGAGGCTGGTTCACGGCATTGAGGAAGGCAGAACACCCGGTGGGGCGAGCAATAAATTCATTCTAAATGAATCTTAAAGGCCGCGGCGGTTCCCGGCCCGCGCCGGGCGGCGCGATCAATGCCCGGACGACCTGGAAAACAGCTGGATCACGGCCACGCCGGCGACGATGAGCGCCATGCCGAGCAGGGCCGGCCCGTCGAGCTTCTGGCCGTACAGCCACCAGCCGACCAGCGAGATCAGCACGATGCCCAGGCCCGACCAGATGGCATAAACCACACCGGTGGACAGGTGGTTGAGCACCTGCGAGAGGCAATAGAACGCCAGGCCGTAGCCCAACACGGTCAGCAGGCTGGGCCACGGGCGGGTGAAACCCGCGGAGGATTTCAGCGCCGAGGTGGCGACGACTTCGGCGGCAATCGAGATGCCGAGCAGGACGTAGGGATGCATATGCGTTCTCGCTCCTTCCCCCGGGGGAAGGCGGGTTGGGGGCCGCCTGGCCGGAGTGTTCAGCCCGCCACGCAGGTCAGGCGCTGCTCGCCCAGGCCCGTGGCCCCCAGGCGCATGACGTCACCCGGGCGCAGAAAGCGCGGCTCGGGCTTCTGCCCCAGACCCACGCCGGCGGGCGTGCCGGTGAGCACCAAGTCGCCCGGCTCCAGCGTCATGAACTGGCTGATGTAGGCGAGCACGGTCGGCAGGTCGAAGATAAAGTCGCGCGTACTGCCGCCCTGCATGCGCTCGCCGTTGAGCTCCAGCCACAGATCGAGCGCGTGCGGGTCGGTCAGCTCGTCGGGCGTGGCCAGCCACGGCCCCACGGGCGCAAAGGTGTCGCAGCCCTTGCCCTTGTCCCACTGCCCGCCGCGCTCCATCTGGAAGCTGCGCTCGGACACGTCGTTGGCCAGCACATAGCCGGCCACGTGCGCCAGCGCGTCGGCGCGCGCCACAGAGCGCATGCGCGTGCCGACGACCACGCCCAGCTCCACCTCCCAGTCGGTCTTCTGCGCCCCCGCGGGGATGCGCACGGCGTCGTGCGGGCCGCACAAGGCGCTGGTGGCCTTCATGAACAGCACGGGCTCCCCGGGCGGCGCCAGGCCCGCCTCGCGCGCATGGTCGGCGTAGTTCAGGCCGACGCAGACGATCTTGCCGATGCCGGCCAGGGGGCAGCCCAGGCGCGTGCCGGCCTCAACCTCGGGCAGGCGGGCGGCGTCGATGGCCGCCACGGCGGCCAGCGTGCGCGGCGCCAGCTGCGCCGGGCCCCAGTCGGGCACCAGCATGGAGACATCGCGCAGCCGGCCCGCGGCATCGACCAGGCCGGCGCGCTCGGCCCCCGCGGGGCCGAAACGGATGAGTTTCATGGCGTCTCCTGGTCCGGGCGCCCGGCGCCGGGCTCCAGCAACTGCGGCAGCAGCTGCGCCGCCGTGCCGCGCAGCACCCCATGGGCCACGTCGTCGAGCTCGCTGGCCACCGGGTTGACGACGACCACGCGAGCCCCCGCCTGGCGGGCCAGGCGCGCCAGGCCCGCTGCCGGATAGACGGCGCCTGCCGTGCCGACGACCAGCATCAGATCGGCGCCCTGCGCGGCCTGCCGGGCGGCTTCGAACACGTCCACGGGCAGGTTTTCGCCGAACCAGACCACGCCCGGGCGCACCAGGTTGCCACAGCTCCCGCAGCGCGGCGGGCTGCCGGGCTCGGCGTCTTCCAGCCGGCAGCATGCGCGCGGCGCCTCCAGCCAGCGGTCGGCCAGCAGGTCGCCATGCAGGCACAGCACGCCGCTGCTGCCGGCACGCTGGTGCAGGCCATCGACGTTCTGCGTGATCACCGTGAGCCGGCCCGGATGCGCCCGGGCAAAGCGGGCCAGCGCCACGTGGCCGGCGTTGGGCTGGACCTGCGCAACACCGGCGCGCCGGTGCGCGTACCAGTCCCACACGCGCTGCGGCGCGGCGCGAAAGCCGCGCTCGCTGGCCATGTCCTGCGGGTTGAACTGCGCCCAGTAGCCGTCCTGGGCGTCACGGAAGGTGGGCACGCCCGATTCGGCACTCATGCCCGCGCCGCTCAGCACGGCGATGCGCTCGGCCTCCAGGACCCAGCCGTGCACCGTGTGCAGCCCGTGCGGCGCCTTCTTCATGACGGCTGCCGGATTTGGCGCTGGCGCAGCGCCTCGTACAGGCAGACGGCGCTGGCCACCGAGACGTTCAGGCTCTCCACCGCGCCCTGCATGGGGATGCTGACCAGCGCGTCGCAGGTCTTGCGCGTGAGCTGGCGCATGCCCGCGCCCTCGGCGCCCAGCACCAGGGCCACGGGGCCGTGCAGGTCGGCCTGGTACAGCGTGCCCGGCGCATCGTCGCTGGTGCCGATCACCCAGATGCCGCGCTCCTTGAGTTCGGCCAGGGTGCGCGCCAGGTTGGTGACCATGAAATACGGCACGGTCTCGGCCGCGCCACTAGCGACCTTGGCCACCGTGGCGTTGACGCCCACGGCGTGGTCCTTGGGCGCGATGACGGCGTGTGCGCCGGCGCCATCCGCCACGCGCAGGCAGGCGCCCAGGTTGTGCGGATCGGTCACGCCGTCGAGCACCAGCAGCAGCGGCGCGGCCACGCCCTCGGCCTCCAGACGGTCGAGCAGGTCGTCGAGCGAGTGCGTCTGCTCCAGCGCCTGCACGCGCGCGGCCACGCCCTGGTGGCCGTGGCTGCCGGCAAGCCGGGCGATGCGCAGCGCATCGGCCTCGATCAGCCGCGCGCCGGCCTCACGGGCCCGCGCCAGGAACTGGCGCATGCGCGCGTCGCGGCGCGTGGGCTCGTAGTAGATCTCGATGATGGATTGCGGCGCGGTCTTCAGGCGCACGCCCACGGCGTGGAAACCGAAGAGGACTTTGGGGGTGGACATGGGGCGGATTATCCGGCCGGCCGCGCGCGGGCCGGACGGTAAAATTTCGCGCTTTCCCTGTTGACACGCCGGCTGCGCCGCGTCCCCCAAGCCTTCGGCCCGGCTGCCGGGGCCCTCCTCCCTCCCTTCTCGACACCATGATTTTTTCGCCCTTGCTGCGCTGGGCCCAGCGCACCAGCCTTGTCGCGCAGATCGCCATCGCCCTCGTGGCAGGCACCCTGCTGGCGGCCCTCGCACCCGGCGCCACGCCCTACGTGGCCGTCCTGGGCACGCTTTTCATCGCCGCGCTCAAGGCGGTGGCGCCGGTGCTGGTGCTGGTGCTGGTCATGGCCGCCATCAGCGGGCACACGCCGGGCGAGGCCACCGGCATCCGGCCCATCCTGCTGCTGTATGCGGTGGGCACGCTGTCGGCCGCGGTGGTGGGCGTGACCGCCAGCCTGTGGTGGCCCAGCACCCTGGTGCTGCACGCCGCGCCGCAGGCGGAGATGGCGCCGCCCGGCGCGGTGGGCGAGGTACTGCTGAATGTGGCCAGAAGCGTCGTGGACAACCCCGTCAACGCGCTGCTGCAGGCCAACTACATCGGCATCCTGGCCTGGGCCGTGGCGCTGGGCCTGGCGCTGCGCCACGCCTCGGCCGGCACGCGCGCCGTGCTGCACGACGGCGCGCAGGCCATCACCGCCATCATCCAGGGCGTGATCCGCCTGGCGCCGCTGGGCATCTTCGGGCTGGTGGCCGCCACCTTCGCCGACGCCGGCATCGAGGCACTGCGCGGCTATGGCCACCTGCTGCTGGTGCTGGTGGGCTGCATGCTGTTCGTGGCGCTGGTGGTCAACCCGCTGATCGTGTTCGCCGCCATTCGCCGCAACCCCTATCCGCTGGTCTTCACCTGCCTGCGCGAGAGCGGGGTGACGGCCTTCTTCACGCGCAGCTCGGCCGCCAACATTCCCATCAACCTGGCGCTGGCGCAGCGCCTGGGCCTCAAGGAAGAGACCTACAGCATCGCCATTCCGCTGGGCGCGACCATCAACATGGCGGGCGCGGCCATCACCATCAGCGTGCTGACCCTGGCCGCCACGCACACCCTGGGCATCCAGGTGGATGCGGGCACGGCGCTGCTGCTGTGCGTGGTGGCCTCGGTGTGCGCCACCGGCGCCTCGGGCGTGGCGGGCGGCTCGCTGCTGCTCATCCCGCTGGCGTGCAGCCTGTTTGGCATCGGCAACGACGTGGCCATGCAGGTGGTGGCGGTGGGCTTCATCATCGGCGTCGTGCAGGACTCGGCCGAGACGGCGCTCAACTCCTCCACCGACGTGCTGTTCACGGCGGCGGCCAGCATGGCGCAGGAGCGGCGCGCTGCTCGCTGATTCATAGCACCAACCCGATACCAGTTAACGTTTTTCGGCACGAAACACCTGCAAAACGTTGCCTGGCGCTGGCTGTCAGCTATAAGTTTTCATCCGCAGCGATGCGCCCGGCCTCGATGGTGATGCGCCGGTCGCAGCGCGCGGCGATCTCCCGGTCGTGCGTGACCAGCATCAGCGTCGTGCCCTGCTCGCGGTTCAGGCTGAGCATCAGGTCCATCACCGCACCGCCGGTGGCAAAGTCCAGGCTGCCCGTGGGCTCGTCGGCCAGCAGCACGGCCGG
>NZ_DAMCAM010000089.1:0-7386 GCF_032059615.1 Melaminivora sp.
TGCCGTAGCCGATGAAGTTGGCCGGCACGTGCAGCTTCATCCACCAGCTCTTGAGCGCGGGCACCAGCGGCTGGATCTCGTGCGCCTCGCGCACCACCGTGTACCACAGCAGAAAGCCCACGGCGGCGCTCACCACCAGCATGACGAAGCTGCCCAGGGCGCGCGTGGCGTACTGCTCCTCGTAGTAGAGGTAGAACAGCGCCGTCATCCAGCAGAACATGACGAAGACTTCGTACAGGTTGCTCACCGGGATGTGGCCGATGTCGGGGGCGATCTGGTAGCTCTCGTACCAGCGCACCATGGTGCCGATCAGCGCCAGGCCGACGGCCACCCAGGCCACGCGCGAGCCGATGCGCATCATGGTCTGGCGCTCGCCCCCGGCGAAGATGCCGGCCCAGTAGAAGGCCGTGCTCATGAAGAAGAGCATGCTCATCCACAGGATGGCCGACTGGCTGGACAGGAAATACTTCAGCAAAAAGACGCTGTCGGCGCGCGCCAGGTCGCCGCCCGCGTCGCCCTGGTACAGCCCGATGGCCGACAGCGACAGCGCTGCCACCGCCACCATCAGCCACAGCAGCGGCCGCCAGAACCAGCCCAGCCAGATGGCCGTGGGGATGGAGCCGAGCAGGATGCCCTTCTCGTACACGTCCATGTGCGCGCCGTAGCGCTGCAGGGCGAACAGGCCGCCGACGGTCACGGCTAGGGCGAACAGCCAGTCGAGCCAGTTGCGGCGCGCGAAATAGCCCGGGCCGCCCAGGCTGTAGGTCGTGGCGGAAGAGGTGGCGGTGTTCATGGGGACGTACCTCCCTCGGCGGGCAGGCCGAGCAATTGGGTCTTGAGCTGGTGGAACTCGCGCTCGCCGTCCAGCGTCTTGCGGTTCATGGACAGGGCCATGGTGGCGCGGGCGCCCGCGCCCTCGGGCGCCAGCCACACCCACAGGCGCCGGTCGCGCACATACAGCATGGCAAAGACTCCCAGGATCAGCAAGGCGCAGCCCAGATAGACCACATTCTTGCCCGGGGCCCGGGCCACCTGGAAAACGCTGGCCTGCACCTGCTTGAAGTCCGCCAGCTCCAGCGCCAGGGGCGCGGGGTAGGCCTGCGAGTCGCTCAGCGACAGCACGGCCTGCGTCATGAAGGCGCGCGTGCGCTCGTCGGGCGCCAGCGGCGCCAGCCCGGCCTGGCTGCGCGAGAGCTGGGCCAGCTCGAACAGGGCGCCGTTCAGGATGCGCATCAGCACCTCGCCGGCGCGCTCGCGCTCAGCCTCGGGCACGTTGGCCTCCATGAAGTCGGAGATCGCGATCAGGCCGCCCTGCGGCCGGCCGGCGCGCGGCTCGTGCTCGCCCGCGAACAGCGCCAGCGCCCGCCCGGCGGAGAGCGCCAGCTGCTCGGCCAGCTCGGGCCGCGCGCCGTCGACCGCCGCGGTGGCGTAGCGGCGCACCGCCTCCTCGCGCATCTGCGGGCTGGCCAGCGCCCGGCGCAGGCGCAGGAAGTCGTCCATGCCGCCCTCGGCGTCGGTGGGCACGCGCAGGTAGCGGAACTGCTCGGCCGGCGTGTCGCGCACGCCCAGCAGGTACACCGGCAGCTGGCCGTCGCGCATGTCCACGGGCAGCATGTAGTTGTGATATTCACGCGCCTGGCCGGCGGCGTCGCGCAGCTTGTAGGTCACGCTCGGGCCGACGTTTCTCAGCTCGCGGCGCGAGACGGTCTTGTTGCCCGCGCCCAGGCGCGACTCGATGGACGAGCGCAGATCCACGCGGCGCACGTCGGTGGCCGAGCCGGAGGCGCCCGCACCCTCGGCGTCGCCGAAGTTCTCCACGTTGAGCACGCGCAGGCCGGTGAACTCCAGCGTCAGCGGCCCGGGCAGGCCCGGCTGCGTCAGGGCCGCGGAGTTGCCGATCACGCCCTCGACCTCGAACGGCGCGATGCCGGGCACCAGCGGCCGGGCGCGCAGGCGCACCTGCGAGCCGCCGTCGTCAAAACTCGACTGGTAGATCTCCACGCCCTTGTAATTGGCCGGGTGGTTGACCTCGATGCGCTTGGCCACCGACTCGCCCGTGGCCCGGTCGTGGATCACGATCTCGCTGGCGAACAGCTTGGGCATGCCGGTGGAGTAGTGCTCGACGATGAACTTCTTGAGCTCCACCGAAAACGGCAGCTCCTGCAGCAGCAGGCCGTCGGACTGGTTCAGGATGGCGGTGCTCGACTGCGTGCCCTCGGAGACCAGCAGGTTGCCGCGAAAGGTCGGGTTGCGCGGCGACAGCCAATGCTCGGGCGCCACCTCGGAGATCAGCCCGCCGCCGGTGTAGGGCGTCTTGCCGCCCAGCCACATCTGGGCGCGCACGATCAGGTCGCCGTCGAGCAGGCCGCCCAGGCAGATCAGCACGATGGCGCTGTGCGCGGCGATGTAGCCCAGCTTGTGGGCCGTCCCCGCCTTGGCGGCCACCATGAAACCCTGGCCGGCGGCCGTCTCGCGCTGCTGCACGCGCACCTTCCAGCCGCGCGCCACCAGTTGGTGGCCGATGCGCTCGGCCGCGGCGCCCGGCGCCTCGGTGGCCAGCTCGGCGCCGGCCTTGTGGCCAAAGGCGTGCAGGCTCTTCTCGCGGATGTTCTCCTTGTAGTTGCGCATGTCCACCAGGTACTTGGGCGCGTGCCGCGCGATGCACAGCGACGTGCTCACCACCAGGAAGGCCAGGATCAGCAGGAACCACCAGGCGCTGTAGACGGCGTTGAGCTTGAGCGCCAGGAACAGGTCGGCCCAGAACGGCCCGAACTGGTTCACGTAGTTGTTCACCGGCTCATGCTGCTTCATCACCGTGCCGATGACCGAGGCGATGCAGATCACCGTCAGCAGGGCGATGGCAAAACGCATCGATGCAAGCAGTTCGAGCAGCGGGCGCAGCAGCGGCTCGCGGCGCCGGGGGGCGCTGGCGGTGGCGGGAATGTCAGACATGGAAGATGTGGGGCCCGGATAAGCGAAGGGCGGGCCATCCGTTGCAGATGGCCCGCCCGTCTTGAGTGCGATTATCCCGCCGAGGTTCCGGGTGCGCGGCGCTTACACCCTTCCCGCTTGACGTGAATCAGCCGGCGCGCCTCAGCGCAGGCCGGCGATGTAGTCGGCAACGGCGCGGATCTCGCGGTCGTTGAGCTTGGCGGCCACGTCGGTCATCTGGGGGCTGTTGGCACGCTTGCCGTCGCGGAACTCGACCAGCTGCTGGGCCGTGTAGTCGGCGTGCTGGCCGGCCAGGCGCGGGTACTGGGCCGGGATGCCGGCGCCGTTGGGGCTGTGGCAGCCGGCGCAGGCAGCGATGTTGCGGTCCTGAACGCCGCCGCGGTAGATGCGCTCGCCCAGGGCCACCAGGTCCTTGTCCTTGGCGAAGCCTTCCTTGGCTTTCTGCGAGGCCAGCCACCAGGAGACGTTGCGCATGTCCTGCTCGCTCAGCATGGCGGCCATGCCCTGCATGACGGCGCTGGGGCGCTTGCCGGACTTGAACTCCTGCAGCTGCTTGACCAGGTATTCCGGGTGCTGCTGGGCCAGCTTGGGGTTGGCGGCGATGGTGGAGTTGCCGTCGGCGGCGTGGCAGGCCACGCAGACCGTGCCGTAGCTGGCTTCGCCCCGGGCCAGGTCGGGTTTGGCCGGAGCCTGCGACGCTGCCGGTGCTGCGGCGGCTGCAGGCGCCGCCGGTGCGGGCGCTGCGTCATCCGCCGCGGCGGCCGAAAAAGCGGGGGCTGCGAGCGCGGCAGCCATCAGCAGGGAGGCAAGCAACTTCATATCGGAGGGATTCTTGTGAGAAGGGCGCAAAACCCCGCGATTCTACAATGCATGCCGTTGCAATCCCCCGCCTCGCGCACCCCCTCCCGATGACGACCTCCACCGGCGCGCCCGACGCGTTTCCCGCACCCGACGCCAAGGTGGCCCTCGGCTGGATGCACACGGCACGCTTTCTGACCACCGCCGCCCAGCTGCACCACCTGCCGCCCATCGCCGTGCCGGAGATCGCCTTCGTCGGCCGCTCCAACGCCGGCAAGTCCACCTGCATCAACACCCTGACGCAGCAGCGCCAGCTGGCCTTTGCCTCCAAGAAGCCCGGCCGCACCCAGCACATCAACCTGTTCGCCCTGGGCCGCCAGGGCGTCATGGACGCCGTGCTGACCGACCTGCCCGGCTACGGCTACGCCGCCGTCTCGCGCGAGGACAAGCAGCGCTGGCAGCGCGTGATGCTCAACTACCTGATCAGCCGCGAGAGCCTGACGGCCATCGTGCTGCTGTGCGATCCGCGCCTGGGGCTGACCGAGCTCGACGAGGCGCTGCTGGACGCCGTGCGCCCGCGCGTCGAGGCGGGCCTGAAATTCCTAGTGCTGCTGACCAAGGCCGACAAGCTCAACCGCGCCGAGCAGGCCCGCGCCCTGTCCATCACGCGGCTGCAGGCCGGCGGCGGCGAGGTGCGGCTGTTCTCCGCCCTCAAGCGCCAGGGTGTGGACGAGGTGGCACAGCTGCTGTGGCAGTGGGCGCATCCGGCGCACGATGCGGACGCACCGCCCCCGGCGGACGACGCGCCGCCCTCCGATCCCCATATTGAGCCAAATCCGGCTTGAACCGGCGCCATTCGGCGGCATGTGACTATTAAAAGCATAGCAATGGAAATCCAGAAAATCACCCATTGCCTGCCGCACGGCATCGACTTGCACTGCCGCGCAGCCGGCGAGACGGGCCGGCCGCTGCTGCTGTTCCTGCACGGCTTTCCCGAAGGCGCGTTCGTGTGGGATGAGCAGCTGGCGCATTTCTCGCAAGCGGCACACGGCGGCTGGCGCTGCGTCGCACCTTTCCTGCGCGGTTACGCGCCCTCCAGTACGCCGCCCGAGGTGCGCGACTACCGCGCCCGGGTCCTGGTACAGGACTTGGCCGCACTGATCGCCGCCGAGGCCGGGCCGCAGGGCGGCGCCGCCGCCGTGGTCGCGCACGACTGGGGCGGCGCGCTGGCCTGGAACCTGGCGGCGCTGCAGCCCGAACTGGTGCAGCGGCTGATGATCCTGAACGCGCCACACCCCGGCGCCTTCGTGCGTGAGCTGCAGGGCAACCCGGCGCAGCAGCGCGCCAGCGACTACATGCACTTCCTGTGCCGCCCGGACGCCGAGGCGCTGCTGGCCGAGCAAGACTTCCGCCGGCTGGAAGGATTCTTCGCGCGCGCGGACGGTCGCCTGCCCGAGTGGTTCACGCCCGCGTTGCGCCAGCGCTACCACGCACTGTGGAGCGCGGGCCTCACCGGGCCGTGCAACTACTACCGCGCCAGCCCGCTGCGCCCGCAGAGCGCGGGTGACGCGCCCCTGGCGCAGCTGCCGCCGGAGCTGCTCACCGTGCGCGTGCCGACAAGGGTGTTGTGGGGCCTGGACGACCCGGCCCTGCTGCCCGCGCTGCTCGATGGCCTGGAAGCCTGGGTGCCCGACCTGCGCGTGCAGCCGGTGCCCGGCGCCAGTCACTGGATCGTGCACGAGCAGCCACGCGTCGTGCAGCTGGCGCTGGCCGGCCTGCTGGCGGGTTGACTCATTTTTTTGTAGCTGCCCGCCGTTGATTGGCGCCGGCGAACACCAATTTATTCATATAGCGGCGGCCGACCGTCCGGTCGCGTCTTGAAGCGCCGGTGCACCCAGTAGTACTGCGCCGGCATGGTGCGGATCGCCGCCTCCAGCTCGCGGTTCATGCGCGCGGTGTCGGCCACGTGGTCGTCGGTCGGGAAGTGCTCCCAGGCGGGCGTCAGCACGGCCTCGTAGCCCTCGGGCGTCATGCGGCTGTACAGCGCCACCACTCGGGCGCGGCCCAGCCGGGCAAAGCGCGACAGCGACGGAATGGTCGCGGCATCGGGCACGGCAAAGAAGGGCACGAAGACCGAGTCCGCCGGGCCGTAGTCCATGTCGGGCAGCAGGTACAACAACCCCCCCTTGCGCAGGCACGAGAGGATGGGCTTGACCCCGTCGGCGCGGTTGAGCATGCGTACCTTGCCAAAGCGCTGGCGCCCGGCCATGAACCAGCGGTCCAGCACCGGGTTGGGGTGCGTGGCGAAGATCGAGGTGAACTCGCGCGTGGTGTTCAGCGGCAGGGCCAGGCCGCCCGCGTCCATGCTGTAGAAGTGCGGCGCAAAGACGATGGTCGGCGCGTCGCCCTCCAGCTCGTGTACGGCGCCGGTCAGGCGCACGCGACTGCGCACCAGCGCCTCCGGGCCCGACCACAGCCAGCCCCGGTCCAGGAAGGTCTGGCAGAACACCTCGAACGACTGGCGCGCCCAGGCGCGGCGCTCGCCGGCAGGCACCTCGGGAAAGCACAGCTCCAGGTTGCGCAGCGCCACGCGCCGGCGCGGCGCAGCCAGCACGAACAGCACGCGGCCTATCCACGCACCCAGCGCGCGCAGCATGGGCAGGGGCAGGCGCCCGAGCAGGTTCAAGAGGGCGATGCCCAGGCGCGCCATCATGTGCCCACCTCCGCCAGCGCCTGCGCCTCGGCGCGCGGCTGCTTGTAGCGCGCGTAGCCCCACAGGTACTGCTGCGGGCAGGCACGGATCTGCTGCTCCATGGCGGCATTGAGCTGGCGCACGGCCTCGGGCAGGTCGGCGGACAGCTCCTCACCCAGCCCCTGCAGGTGCAGCCGGTAGCCGCGTCCCCGGGCCAGGCGCTCGCAGCGCGCCAGCACCACGGCGGCGCCGGTTTGCTGCACCAGCCGCGCGGCCAGCGTCATGGTGTAGGCCGGACGGCCGAAAAAGGGCGACCACAGGCCCATTCCCTCGGGCGGCACCTGGTCGGGCAGCAGGCCCACGGCTTGGCCGCGGCGCAGCGCCTTGATCATCTGGCGCACGCCCTGCAGGCTGGTGGGCACCGCGGCAATGCCCGGGCGGCTGCGCGCCGTGCGCATCAGCTGCGCCAGCCAGGGCTGGCGCGCCGGGCGATACAGGATGGTGAAGGGCCCGTGCGCGCCGGCCCAGCGGCGCGCGCCCTCCTGGATGGACATCTCGAAGCAGCCGAGGTGAGGCGTGAGAAAGACGATGCCGCGCCCGGCCGCCCAGGCCGCCTCGACGCATTCGGCGCCCTGCACCTCGCACGGCGGCGGCTCGCCTGCCAGCCACAGGCGCGGCGTCTCGGCCGCCATGCGCCCGGCGTGCGCCACGGCCGCGCGCACCTGGCCGAAGGCGTAGCCGGCCTGCGCGGCGTTGGCCAGGAAGCGGCGCCGGTAGGTCGGCGAGGCCAGGAAGGCCACCCATCCCAGGGCTGCGCCCAGCGCGTGGAGCAGGGGCAGGGGCAGCCTCGAAAAAAGGCGAAAGACGGATGGCATTAAAATGGCGGGCTGTCGCCGAGTTAAATGAGCAACTTGCAGGGCGACGTTAAACACAACTGCTAAAGC
>NZ_DAMCAM010000090.1:0-7325 GCF_032059615.1 Melaminivora sp.
TGGGCCCGGCCATCGACGCGCTGATCCGCCACCAGATGGTGCTGCGCGGCGTGACTAACGGCCAGCGCGTGCCCGAGGACTGGGAGATGGCCGACGCGCACAAGCTGGTGGGCGCCTCCATGCGCAGCAGCGCCCGCTCGGCCTTCGACCCGCGCGAGGCGGAGCTCAATTTCTTCTTCAGCCCGGCCGCGGCCGGCCTGGGCGAGCAGGGGCTGTCCCATGTGGGTTGAAGCGCCCCTGCTGCACCAAGCCATGGGCCTGCACGGCTTCACGCCCGAGCGGCAGCTGCGGCTGCTGGCCGTGGCCAGCCAGCCCGGCGCGGGCCGGCTGGAGCTGGAGATGCTGTGGCAGGTCTGCGCCAGCCTGCAGCGCCTGTCCTACCCCGTGGTGGTGCTCGACGGCACGGCCGCGGAGAACGAGGACGCGCCCGGCCTGGCCCAGCTGCTCGGCGGCATGCCCTGGCCCGCCGACTGGATGATGAACGGCACGCTGCCCGTGGTGCCTGCCGCACGCGGCCTGGTGCAGCTGGCCCGCCGCGCCGACACCCTGCCCTCGACGCTGGCGCCCCTGGCACCGCTGTTTCGCAGCTACGCCGTGGCGGTGCTCTACGCGCCGGCGCCGCTGCTCGCGCCCCTGCTGGCGCGGGCGGCCGCCGACCACTGCTCCCCCCTGGTCATGACCGGCCCGGGCGCGCAGGGCATGGTCGGCAGCTACCGCCAGCTCAAGCATCTGGCGCTGCACGCCGGCGTCTCGCGCAGCACCGTGGTCTCCATCCAGCCGCCCGGCGCCGCCCCGGCGCGCCAGACGGCCGAGGCGCTGGCCACGCTGCAGCGCAGCGCCGGCGAGCACCTGGGCCTGCACGTGCACACCACCACAGTGGCACCCGGGCGCGCGCAGGACGTGCAGCGCCTGGCGTTGCAGCTGCTGGAAAACGCATGCACCATGGAGGCGGCAGGCGCAGGCATGCCGCTGCTGCCGGGCAGCAGCCCTGCCGCCACGCCGTGGTCCTCCCTGGAACGCAGCCACTGACAATACCCGCCATGTACACCGCGAAAGGCCAGCTCGACCGGGATGCCCTGTTCCACCAGCACGTGCCGCTGGTACGGCGCATCGCCCACCACCTGATCGTCAAGCTCCCGGCGAACGTGGAGCTCGACGACCTGATCCAGGTCGGCATGATCGGCCTGACCGACGCCCTGTCGCGCTACGAGGTGGCGCAGGGCGTGCAGTTCGAGACGTTTGCCAGCCAGCGCATCCGCGGCGCCATGCTCGACGAGCTGCGGGGCGGCGACTGGATGAGCCGCAGCTCGCGCAAGAGCCAGAAGGACATCGAGCGCGCCCTGCACCGCGCCGAGCAGCGCCTGGGCCGCAGCCCGCTGGAGTCCGAGATCGCCCAGGAGCTGGGCGTGAGCCTGCAGGAATACCAGAGCCTGCTGGGCAAGGTGCGCGGCACGCAGCTGGTCTATCTGGAGGACATGCACCACGGCAGCGAGGACGACGAGGGCTTTCTCGACCGCCACGTGGCCGACGAGGGGGCCGACCCCATGTCGGTGCTGCGCGACCACCGCCTGCGCGACTCGCTGGTGGCCGCCATCGGCCAGCTGCCCGAACGCGAGCAGTACATCATGGGCATGTACTACGAGCAGGACATGAACCTGAAGGAGATCGCCGCCGTGCTCGGCGTGACCGAATCGCGCGTGTGCCAGCTGCACAGCCAGGCGATCGCGCGGCTGCGCACCAAGATGCGGGCGCACTGACGGCCAGCGCCTGCATCATCAAAATCCATAGCTGAAAGCCCTTGCCGGACAACGGTCAAGGGCTTTTTTCTTGGGAATTTTGCCGGTGAGGCGTCAGCTCGGGGGACGGTACAGGCGCGCCGGCGATGCGGGGCCGGAGCCGCCATAGGTGACCTCGTTCCTGGGCGGCAGCAGCGAGGCGGCCTGCCGCTCAGTCAGCGCCAGCACGCGCGCCAGCTGCTCGCGCAGCTGCGACAGTTGCTGCGCCAGGGCCTGCAGGCGCTCGGCGGAGGCGGCGTCCACCGTGCCGGTGGCGGCGCGCTGGCGCGCCTGCAGCAGGGCGGCCGCGGCTTGGCGCAGGGCGGTGGCGCCCTGCTCGAAGGTGATGGGGTCGGAGGACAGCAGCGCAGCCTGCAGGGCCTGCAGCTGCGCTTCGAGGGAGGAGAGAGGGTCCTGGGGAAAGGTGGCCATATGCCTGGGCGGGAGTGCGGACCGCCGGCGGGGCTCAGCCCTGCGCCGAGCGCGACAGGATCTCGTGGGCGTTGGCCAGCAGCTTGTCGGCCACCACCTCGGCGTTGACACGGAAGGTGCCGTTCTGGATGGCCGCCTTGACCGCCTGCACCTTGGCCGCGTTGAAGTCGGCGCTGCTGCGGCCGGCGTCGGCCGCGCGGGCCGCGCTCGACAGCGTGACCGGGACACCGGCGCCAGCGGCCGCACCAGCCGCGGCGCGCGAAGCGCCCTGGGCCGCGGCTTCGGCGGCCGGCGCGGGCGCTGCCGCCTTGGCCTGCTGCCGGGCGGCAGCCGCCTGCGGCGAACGCGCGTTGGCAAGTTCCGGGTTGTTGTGTCCTATCTTCATCGCACTCTCCACCACCCCATGTCAGATGGGGCCAGTGTGAGTCTTTTCGACCAATGGAGCGCGAACTTTAGGGCCATGCCGTAAGTTCGGCGTCACATGGCGGCTTGCACTGTCCCGTCCTCCGAGACGATGCCGCCGATGATCCGGCCATTGCCCATGCGGATGCGCACATTCTGCCCGATGGCTCCCCCGCTCATGGCCTGGCCCGAGGACGTGACCGCATAGCCCGGCCCCTGCACCACCACGCGCACCGGGCTGCCGGTCTTGAAGACTTCGGGCGCGCGCACCATGCCCTGGCGCAGCGTCTGGCCCGCGGCCAGCGATCGCGCGGCCGTCTGGCCCACCCAGGCTTCGCGGCTGGCGATGACGGCGGCCGGCTCGGCCGCCCAGTCCACCTCGGTCTCGATGGCGTCCTGCTCGGTCAGCAGGCTGCCGGCGGCCACGCTGCCGGCCAGCGCCCAGGCGGGGCCCCAGGCCTTGACGGTGATGGGCAGGAACACGTTCCAGCGCGTGGCCCCCTGCACGCAGCGCAGGCCCAGGCGGGTACGGCCCCACAGGCGCGCACCCGCGGGCAGGTAGGGCTCGACCTGCTCGCACGGCGCCAGGCGCAGGCGCGAATCGAGCGTGCCCACCTCGACCTCCATGCGCAGCGGCAGCGTGCCGCCGGCCAAGCTCTGGGCTTGGCCCAGGGCCTGGTCCAGCCACTGCTGGGTGACGGCGCCCAGGTCCTGCTGCGGCGCGGCCTGCCCGGCCGGAAGGGCGGGCTGGCCGGCCACCTGCGCCTGGCCGGCGGCCGTGGCGCAGGCCAGCGCAAGGGCCGCGAGGGCGCGGGCGGCGGGGCGGAAGGCAGCGGGACGGGGCATGGCGGTTCTCCAGCGGTGGCGCGAGGCCAGGGTCTCTTTCACGCCTTGCACTGTAGGCCGGGGCGCGGCGGCGAAAGCCGGGAACAGCGGGCCAAACGTTGCGTTCTTTCCGCTTTCACGGAAAGGGGCGATTTCCATAATCGGGCCACGGCGAGACACCGTCCGCCCGCCCCTGTTGATTCCACGCTCCTTCCGAGGCCCCTTCATGCTCGACAAGCTGACCCAGCAAGTGAACCTGCACGGCAATGCGCTGCTGCTGCGTGCCGAGCGCCAACGCACCATCGCCAGCAACATCGCCAACGCCGACACGCCCGGCTACGTGGCGCGCGACTTCAAGTTCTCCGACGCCATGCGCGCCATGGCCGACAGCCAGGCCGGCGCCGCGCGCCCCTTGAGCACCAGCGACACGCGCCACATGGCGCTGCCTGCCGTCGGCGAGCTGGGCTCGCGCGACAGCACCCTGGGCTACGCCCTGCAGTCGCAGCCCAGCCTGGACAACAACAGCGTGGACATGGACCGCGAGCGCGCCGCCTTCGTGGACAACGCCGTGCGCTACGAGGCGACGCTGCGCTTCATCAACGGCGGCGCCAAGACCATGCTCAGCGCCATCCAGGGCCAGTAAGCCGGAGGATTCCTGTCATGTCGATGTTCTCCATCTTCAACGTCTCGGGCAGCGCCATCAGCGCGCATTCTCAGCGCCTGAACATCGTGGCCAGCAACCTGGCCAACGTGGACGCCGTGGCCGGCCCCGACGGCCAGGCCTACAAGGCGCGCCAGGCCGTCTTCCAGACCACCCCCATGGGCCCCGATGGCGCCGCCGGCGTGCGCGTGGTGGACGTGCAGGAAAGCGACGTGCCCGGCCGGCGCGTGCACGACCCGGCCAACCCGCTGGCCGACGCCGACGGCTACGTGACGCACTCCAACGTGAACGCGGTCGAGGAGATGGTCAACATGATCTCGGCCTCGCGCTCCTACCAGAACAACGTCGAGGTCATGAACACGGCCAAGTCGCTGCTCCTCAAGACCCTGCAGATGGGACAGTAATCATGATCCTCGCCCCCGTGGGCTCCGGCCCCACCGTCCATGAAGGCCCCTCGGCCAACGCCAGCAACGACCCGGCCGCGATGCAGGACCGGTTCCTGAAACTGCTGGTGGCGCAGCTGAACAACCAGGACCCCATGAACCCCATGGACAACGCGCAGATGACCACGCAGATGGCGCAGATCAACACGGTGACCGGCCTGCAGACGCTGAACCTGACCATGCAGACCATGGCCGAGCAGTTCTCGACCATGCAGCAGATCCAGGGCATCAGCATGATCGGCCGCTCGGTGCTGAGCGAGGGCGACCGCCTGAGCGTGAACGACAAGGGCGAGGCCGCAGGTTCGTTCGATCTGGCCGGCAGCGCCACCGACGTCAAGGTCGAGGTGGTCACGCCCGGCGGGCTGGTGGTGGACACCCTGCAGCTGGGCGCCCAGGAAAAGGGCCGCCACGACTTCACCTGGGACGCGGGCAAATACCAGGGTGATGCGTCCGACCTGCGCTTCCGCGTCACGGCCACTACCAAGGAGGGCGCCGTGGCCGTCACGCCGCTCATGCAGTCGCAGGTGGTCGCCACCGGCTCCAACAGCGGCGCGCTGACGCTGACCCTGGCCAGCGGCGACACCGTCAACTACGCCAACGTGCGCGGCGTGCTCTGAGCCCGCGCCCCTTCCCACCCCTTCTTTTTCGCACCAGGAGCACACCATGGCATTCCAGCAAGGCCTGTCCGGCCTGAGCGCCTCGGCCCGCAACCTTGACGTCATCGGCCACAACATCGCCAACTCCAACACCACCGGCTTCAAGAGCTCGCGCACCGAGTTCTCGGCCATGGTGGCCTCCGCCATCGGCACCGTGGGCGGCCTGGATTCGGGCATCGGCGTGGAGATCGGCGCCGTCGCGCAGCAATTCACCCAGGGCAATTTCTCGGTGACGGGCAACAACCTGGACGTGGCCATCAACGGCAACGGCTTCTTCCGTCTGCAGATGCCCGACGGCTCGCCGGCCTATACCCGCGCGGGCGATTTCAAGCTCAACACCCAGGGCAACCTGGTCACCAACAGCGGCGCCAAGGTGATGGGCTACCTGCCCGACCCGCAGTCCGGCAAGATCCAGCTCAGCGGCGCGCCGCAGCCGGTGAGCTTTCCCACCAACGCGCTCATCCCCGCCAAGGAGACGACGTCGATCACGGCGACGATGAACCTGGACGCGCGGGCGACCGATGCGGCAGCGAGCACGCCGCGCACGCCGCGCTCGACCTATGGCACCTCCATCAATGTCTATGACAGCCAGGGCGTGGCCACGCCGGTCAATCTCTATTTCGAGAAGAACGGCAGCAACACCTGGGATGTCTTCACTTCGCTCGACACCTCGGCCACGCGTATCGGCAGCATCGAATTCGATGGCGAGGGCAAGTTCGTCAGCACCACTCCGGAAGGAGCTTCCGGCCCCGGGCCCCTGGTGCTGACGGACATCGCATCAGCCAACCCGAACAGCCCGCCGGGCCCGGGCGGCCCCCAGCCCGTGCAGCGTGAAGTCGCGCTGGATTTCTCGGGCACCACCCAGTTCGGCACCAAGTTCTCCGTTTCCGACCTCAAGCAGGACGGCTACGCCACCGGCCAGCTCACCGGCATCAACATCAGCGACGACGGCACCATCCTGGCGCGTTTCTCCAACGGCATGACGCGCACCGAGGGGCAGCTGGCGCTGGCGAACTTCCGCAACACCCAGGGCCTGGCGGCCGTGGGCGGCAACGCCTGGGTCGAAACCCACGAGTCGGGCCCGGCCAACCCAGGGGTGCCGGGCGACGGCAACTTCGGCGCGCTGCGCTCGGGCGCGCTGGAGGACTCCAACGTCGACCTCACGGCCGAGCTGGTCAACATGATGACCGCCCAGCGCGCCTACCAGGCCAATGCCCAGACCATCAAGACGCAGGATCAGGTCATGTCCACCCTGATCAACCTGCGCTGACGCACGCCAGCGCTGAACCACCGGAAGACCCGCCATGGACCGCATCATCTACACCTCCATGACCGGAGCCAACGCCGCCGCGCAACGCCAGGCGGTGCTGGCCAACAACCTGGCCAATGCGTCCACGACGGGCTTTCGCGCCGAGATGTCCAACTTCCGCTCGGTGCCCCTGCAGGGCACGGGCGCGAGCACGCGGGTCTTTGCGCTGGAGGCCACCTCCGGCCACGTGGACAAGGCCGGCCCGGCCATGACCACCGGCCGGCCGCTGGACGCCATGGCCGAGGGCGGCGCCTGGTTTGCCGTACAGGGCCTGGACGGCATCGAGACCTACACCCGCGCCGGGGCCTTCGAGGTCACTGCCGCCGGCCAGCTGGTCACCGGCACGGGCCTGGCCGTGCTCTCCGACGGCGGCGCACCCATCGACGTGCCTCCGGGCTCCGAGGTGGTGCTGGGCGCCGACGGCACCCTCACCGCGCGCATGGCCGGCCAGCCGCCGCAGCCGGTGGCGCGCCTCAAGCTGGCCACGCCGGGCGCCGACGACCCCTTGAGGCGCGGCGACGACGGCCTGTTTCGCACCGCCAGCGGCGAGCCCCTGCCGGCCGACCCCAACGCGCGCCTGCGCTCGGGCGTGCTGGAGGGCTCCAACGTGAACCCCGTCGAGTGCATGGTCGGCATGATCGCCGCCTCGCGCCAGTTCGAGCAGCAGATGCGCCTCCTGTCCACCGCCGAGAACGACGACAAGAGCGCCGGCCAGCTGCTGAGCATGAACGGCTAACCGCCCAAGGACTACTGCCATGATGAATTCGCTGTGGATCGCCAAGACCGGCATGACCGCCCAGCAGACCCAGCTGGACGTGATCT
>NZ_DAMCAM010000091.1:0-7258 GCF_032059615.1 Melaminivora sp.
TGCCGCACAAGCGCCTGGTGCGCGAGGTCGAGCGGCTGTTTCGCGTCAGCGCCACTTTCTTCTGACGCTTGGCGCGCCACCGTCCTGCCATGTCCGACCTGCTGCCCGTCCTGCGCGTCCTGGGGGCACTGCTGGCCATGTTCGCCCTGTCCATGGGCGTGCCGCTGGCCGCGTCCCTGTGGGCGGGCGAGCTGCTGTGGCACGAATATGCCCTGGCCATGGCCGTCACCCTGGGCGTGGCCGCGCTGCTGTGGTGGGGCCTGCACGAGCACCGGCGCGAGCTGCTGCCGCGCCACGGCGTGCTGCTGGTGTCGCTGGTCTGGCTGGTCACGCCGTTCTTCGCGGCGCTGCCGCTGCTGCTGGTCATGGACGCGGTCGGGCGGCCGCTGTCGTTCACGCACGCGTACTTCGAGGCGGTGTCGGGCCTGACCACCACCGGCTCCACCGTGCTGTCGCGCCTGGACGAGCTGCCGCTGTCGGTGAACATGTGGCGCACCTTCATGCAGTGGATCGGCGGCATGGGCATCCTGATCCTGGCGGTGGCCATCCTGCCGGTGCTGGGCGTGGGCGGCAGCCAGCTGTTCAAGGCCGAGGCGGCCGGGCCGGTCAAGGACACCAAGCTGACCCCGCGCATGACCGAGACGGCCAAGGGCCTGTGGGGTGTGTATGTGGTGTTCTCGCTGACCTGCGCGCTGGCCTACTGGTCCGCCGGCATGACACCCGAGGACGCGGTGATGCACATGTTCGCCACGGTCAGCCTGGGCGGGCTGTCGCCGCACGATGCAAGCTTTGGCTATTTCTCTTCGCCGCTGCTGGAGTGCATCGCCCTGGTGTTCATGCTGGGGGCCAGCTGCAACTTCGCGCTGTACTTCGTTGCCCTGCGCAAGGGGCATTGGCGGGGTTTCTGGCGCGACGAGGAAATGCGCGCGACGCTGGGCGCACTGCTGGGCGGGGGGCTGCTGGTGGCGCTGCTGCTGTGGGCTAAGGGCATGTACGAACCACTGCAGGCGCTGCGCCTGGGACTCTTCCACGTCGTGTCGGTGGCCACGACCACGGGCTTCGCCACCACCGACTACCTGGCCTGGCCGGTGTTCGCGCCGGTGTTCATGCTGCTGTTGTCGGGCGTGGCCACCAGCGCCGGCTCCACGGGCGGCGGCATCAAGATGGTGCGCATGCTGATTTTGCTCAAGCAGGCGCGGCGCGAGATGACGCGCACCGTGCATCCGCGCGCCGTGCAGCCGCTGCGGCTGGGCAGCCGTGTGGTGGAGAGCCGCATGGTGTTCTCGGTGCTGGCCTTCATGCTGATGTATGGCGCCACCGTCATCACCCTGAGCATGGTGCTGCTGCTGACCGACCTGGACATGGTCACGGCGTTCTCGGCCGTGTTGGCCAGCGTGCACTGCACGGGCCCCGGCCTCGGGCTGCTCGGGCCCACTTCCAACTACGCGGTGCTGACCGACTTCCAGCTGTGGGTCTGCACCCTGGCCATGCTGCTGGGGCGGCTGGAGATCCTGAGCTTCATGGCGCTGCTCACGCCGGCCTTCTGGCGGCGCTGAAAACAGGGGAATAGTGCGTACAGGAGCGGCGCATGCCCGTCCCTACAATGGCCCGCTTCACGTCTGTACAGGGCAGCCATGGTTCCGCACCTCATCACCGCGCTCACCGGCCCGATCAACGAGCTGGAGCAGCGCATCCTCGACTCGATGCCGGCCATCGAGCGTTGGTTCCGCCTGGAGTGGATGGAGCACACACCACCGTTCTACGCTTCGGTGGACATCAGGAACGCCGGCTTCAAGCTGGCGCCGGTGGACACCAACCTGTTTCCAGGCGGCTGGAACAACCTCACCGACGAGATGCTGCCGCTGGCGGTGCAGGCGGCCATGGCGGCCATCGAGAAGATCTGCCCCGAGGCGCGCAACCTGCTGATCATCCCGGAGAACCACTCGCGCAACACCTTCTACCTGGCCAACATCGCGCAGCTGGTGCGCATCTTCAACATGGCGGGGCTGAACGTGCGCGTGGGCTCCGTCAGTCCGGAGGTGAAGAAGACCACCACCATCGAGCTGCCACACGGCGAGCGTGTGATGCTCGAGCCGGTGGCGCGCAGCCGCCACCGCCTGGGCGTCAAGCATTTCGACCCCTGCACCATCCTGCTGAACAACGACCTGTCGGCCGGCGCGCCGGGCATCCTGGAGGAGCTCTACGAGCAGTACCTGCTGCCGCCCCTGCACGCGGGCTGGAGCGTGCGCAGGAAGAGCCGCCACTTCCAGAGCTACGAGGAGGTGGCCAAGCGTTTTGGCAAGATGCTGGGCATCGACCCCTGGCTGATCAACCCGCTGTTCACTCCGGTGCAGGGGGTGGACTTCAACGAGGGCGCGGGCATGGAGCAGCTGGCCAGTGCGGTGGATGCGACGCTGGCCAAGGTGCGGCGCAAATACAAGGAATACGGCATCAACGAGAAGCCCTTCGTCGTCGTCAAGGCCGACAACGGCACTTATGGCATGGGCATCATGACGGTGCGCGATGCCAAGGAGCTCGAAGGCCTGAGCCGCAAGTCGCGCAACAAGATGGCCGTCATCAAGGACGGCCAGCCGGTGCACGACGTGATCGTGCAGGAGGGCGTGCTGACCCAGGAGCGCGTGCACCAGGCGGTGGCCGAGCCGGTGGTCTACATGATGGACCGCTACGTGGTGGGAGGCTTCTACCGCATCCATGCCGAGCGCGGCACGGACGAGAATCTGAACGCGCCGGGTGCAAGCTTCGTGCCGCTGGCCTTCCAGCACGGCACGCAGCTGCCCCAGCCCGGCGCGCAGCCCGGCGCCAGCGCCCCAAACCGCTTCTACATGTACGGCGTGGTGGCGCGGGTGGCGCTGGTGGCGGCCAGCTACGAGCTGGAGGCCACCGACCCCGAGGCCGAGGTCTACGACTGAAGCGGGCCGCGCACGGCGCAACCCCACCATGGCCGACACACGGCAGACCGACCGAAGCCGACTGCCCGCCCTGACACTGGGCGCGCTGGGCGTGGTCTATGGCGACATCGGCACCAGCGTTCTCTACACCTTGAAGGAGGTGTTCGGCTCGGGCCACGTGCCCTTCACCCCGGCCAATGTGTACGGGGTGCTGTCCATCGTGTTCTGGACGCTCACCGTCATCGTCTCGCTGAAATACGTGACGCTGGTGCTGCGCGCCGACAACCACGGCGAGGGCGGGCTGGTGGCCATGCTGGCGCTGGCCTCGCAGTCGGTCAAGGACAAGGCCCCGGCGCTGCG
Source organism: Melaminivora sp. (assembly GCF_032059615.1). Lineage (NCBI taxonomy): Bacteria > Pseudomonadati > Pseudomonadota > Betaproteobacteria > Burkholderiales > Comamonadaceae > Melaminivora > Melaminivora sp. Next base: position 3,270 of record NZ_DAMCAM010000091.1, read on the forward strand.
CAAGTGGATGCTGCTCATCGGCATTTTCGGCACCTGCCTGTTCTATGGCGATGGCGTCATCACGCCGGCGATCACGGTGTTGTCGGCGGTGGAGGGGCTGGACGTGGTCTCGCCAACGCTGCGGCGCGCGGTGATTCCGCTCACCCTGGCCATCCTGTTCCTGCTGTTCCTGGTGCAAAAGCGCGGCACGGCGGGCATCGGGCGCTTCTTCGGGCCCATCATGGTCGTGTGGTTCGTGGCCATCGCAGCCCTGGGCGGGTACCACATCGCCGGGCACCCGGAAATCCTGGCTGCACTCAGCCCGCACCACGCGCTGGGCTTCATCTGGCGGCATCCGGGCATCAGCTTCATCATCCTGGGTGCGGTGGTGCTGTGCGTGACCGGGGGCGAGGCGCTGTACGCCGACATGGGTCATTTCGGGCGCATGCCGATCCGCATCGCGTGGTTCTCGGTCGTCATGCCGGCGCTCACACTCAACTACTTTGGCCAGGGCGCGCTGCTGCTGTCGCACCCCGAGGCGGTGGCCAACCCCTTCTTCAGGATGGCGCCCGAGTGGCTGATGCTGCCGCTGGTGGGACTGGCGACGGTGGCGGCGGTGATCGCCTCGCAGGCGCTGATCTCCGGCGCCTTCAGCGTGACCAAGCAGGTCATCCAGCTGGGCTACCTGCCGCGCCTGAAGATCCGCCACACCAGCACGCGCGACACCGGGCAGATCTACCTGCCGTTCGTCAACTGGAGCCTGTTTGCCATGATCGTGCTGGCGGTGGTGCTGTTTCGCTCCTCGTCCAACCTGGCGGCGGCCTACGGCATCGCGGTGACGCTGGACATGACCATCACCACCGTGCTGACCTTCTTCGTGGTGCGCTACGGCTGGAACTACCCCCTGGCGCTGGCGCTGGCGGCGACCGGCTTCTTCCTGGCGGTGGACCTGGCGTTCTTCAGCTCCAACCTGCTCAAGCTCATCGAGGGCGGCTGGTTCCCGATCCTGATCGGCGCGGCCGTGTTCACGCTGATGACCACCTGGAAGGACGGCCGTGCGCTGCTGACCGAGACGCTGCGCCAGTCCTCGGTGGACCTGCCGTCCTTTCTGGCAGCCATCTTCGTCAGCCCGCCGGCGCGCGTGGCGGGCACGGCGGTGTTCCTGTCGGCCGAGCCGGGCGCGGTGCCCAACGCGCTGATGCACAACCTGAAGCACAACAAGGTGTTGCACGAGCAGAACCTGTTCGTCACCGTGCGCAGCCACGAGGTGCCCTGGATAGGCATGGCCGAGCGGCTGCAGGTGCAGGCGCTCGGCCACGGCTGCTGGCAGGTGGTGGTGCACTACGGCTTCAAGAACGACCCGGACCTGCCGCGCGCGCTGGGCCTGCTGGCCGACCGCCGGGTGGCGCTGGACCCGATGACCACCAGCTACTTCCTGTCGCGCGACATCGTCATCCCCACGCCCGGCTCGGGCCTGGCGCCCTGGCGCGAAAAACTGTTCGCCCATATGCACCACAGTGCCACGGCCGCGGCGGAGTTCCTGAACCTGCCAAGCAACGCCGTGGTGGAGCTGGGGTCGATGGTGGAAATCTGAAGAAAAACAGCCTGCAGCCCTTGTCTGTAAAAGAAACATCGCTATCGTTTTCAATGTGTCGCGCGTGGTCGGACACGCCGCCGGGCCAGTGCAACAATCGTCGCCCATGCGCTTCTTCAAGGACCTGAGCCTGTCGGCCGCCACGGCGGGCTTTGTCGCCGTGCTGGTGGGTTTCACCAGCTCCGTGGCCCTCGTGTTCCAGGCGGCCCAGGCTTTTGGCGCCACGCCCGCGCAGATCACCTCCTGGATGTGGGCGCTGGGGCTGGGCATGGGGCTGTGCTCGCTGGTGCCGTCGCTGCTGCTGCGCCAGCCGGTCATGGTGGCCTGGTCCACGCCGGGCGCGGCAGTGCTGGCAGCGGCCGGCGCGACCGGGGGCTTTGGCATGGCCGAGGCCGTGGGCGCCTTCATGGCCTGCGCCGTGCTCATCGCCCTGGCCGGCGCCACGCGCTGGTTCGAGCGCGTGATGAACCGTATCCCCATGGAGATCGCCTCCGCCCTGCTCGCCGGGGTGCTGGCGCGCTTTGGCATGCAGGCCTTTGCCGCCCTGCAGACGGCGCTGCCGCTGGTGCTGGTCATGCTTGCCACCTACCTGCTGTCGCGCCGGCTGCTGCCGCGCTACGCCGTGATGCTGACGCTGGGCGCGGGCATCGCCTGGGCCGCGGCAGCGGGGCAGATGCACTGGTCGGCCGTGCATCTGGAGCTGGCGCGGCCGGTCTTCACCGCGCCGGCCTTCACCTTCCAGGCCTTCATGAGCCTCGCGCTGCCGCTGTTCATCGTCACCATGGCCTCGCAGAACCTGCCCGGCGTGGCGGTGATGCGCGCCACCGGCTACCAGCTGCCGGTCTCGCGCCTGATCACCATGACCGGGCTGGCCACGCTGGTGCTGGCACCGTTCGGCGCCTTTGCATTGAACTTCAGCGCCATCACCGCCGCCATCTGCATGGGGCCCGAGGCGCACCCCGAGCGCGAGCGCCGCTACACGGCGGCGGCCGTGTGTGGGCTGCTGTATGTGCTGGTGGGCATCTTCGGCGCAGTGGTCACCGGGCTGTTGACGGCCTTCCCGCAGGAGCTGGTGGTGGCGATCGCCGGCCTGGCGCTCCTGGGCTCCATCGGGGGCGGCCTGGCTTCGGCTCTGGCCGGGGAGGACCACCGCGAGGCGGCGCTGATCACCTTCCTGGTCACCCTGAGCGGCGTGGTCATCGCCGGCATAGGCTCGGCCTTCTGGGGCGTGGTGGCCGGCAGTGCCGCGCTGCTTGTGCAACAGTACGGGCGCGGGCGCCGCCCTGGCCGCGTCTGATGCTTCATCTCCTGGACACTCCCATGCACCTGCTCTTCGTTGCCGACCCGCTGGAACAATTCGCCATCTACAAGGACACCACCTTCGCCATGATGCGCGAGGCGCAGCGCCGCGGCCACCGCCTGGCCGCCTGCGAGCCGCGCCACCTGCACTGGCAGCGCGGCGCTCGCGTGAGCGCGCCCGTGCGGGACATCACCCTGACCGGCCGCACCGAGGGGCCCTGGTTCGAGGCGGAAGCACCGGCCGAGCGGGCCCTGGCGGACTTCGACGCCGTGCTGATGCGCAAGGACCCGCCGTTCGACAGCGAATACTTCTACGCCACGCACCTGCTCGAGCAGGCCGAGCGCGAAGGTGCGCGGGTGTTCAACCGCCCCCGGGCGCTGCGCGACCATCCGGAGAAGCTGGCCATCATGGAGTTCCCGCAGTTCATCGGGCCCACGCTGGTGACGCGGTCGGCCGAGGACATCCGCCGCTTCCATGCCGAGCATGGCGATGTGATCCTGAAGCCGCTGGACGGCATGGGCGGTGCAGGCATCTTCCGGGTAGGGCCGGACGGCATGAACCTGGGCAGCATCATCGAGACGTTGAACCAGCACGGACGCAGCAGCGTCATGGCGCAGAAGTTTTTGCCCGAGATCGCCCAGGGCGACAAGCGGGTGCTGATCATCGGCGGGAAGCCGGTGCCTTTCTGCCTGGCGCGCATCCCCCAGGGCAACGAGGTGCGCGGCAACCTGGCCGCTGGCGGCCTGGGCGTGGCCCAGCCGCTGAGCCAGCGCGATCGGGAGATGGCCGAGGCCCTCGGTCCGCTGCTGCAGGAGCGTGGTCTGCTGCTGGCCGGGGTGGACGTGATCGGCAACTGCATCACCGAAATCAACGTGACCAGCCCGACGTGCTTTCAGGAGATCCACGACCAGGCAGGCTGCGACGTGGCGGCGCTGTTCATCGATGCGCTGACAACAGCGATGAGCGAATAGATTTGCAGATGAAGATTTCGCGCTATACTTGCGGGCTGCGCTGCAATGCATCACCTGAGACGGTTCGATAAAATACAGCGCGGCGGGAAAAGCGGTCCTAAAAAACTTTCTTCCCCGGTCTTGCAACTGGCTGGATTTCTGGTGT
>NZ_DAMCAM010000092.1:0-6984 GCF_032059615.1 Melaminivora sp.
GACTGGGTGGCGATGGACCTGTTCAGCCAGGCCGAGCACGACGAGCTGGCGCAGTCCATCCTGCTGTGCCCGGACGCGGGCTATATCGACCAGGTCCAGGCCGCCATCGACCGCCTGCTGCCCGAGATGCCGCGCGCGGCCATCATCGCCCGAAGTCTCACCGACCGCGGCGCGCTGATCCACACGCGCAGCATGGAAGAAGCCTGCGAGATCAGCAACCGCATCGCCCCCGAGCACCTGGAGGTCTCCAGCCGCGAGCCGCACCGCTGGGAGCCGCTGCTCAGGCACGCCGGCGCCATCTTCCTCGGCGCCTACACCAGCGAGTCGCTGGGCGACTATTGCGCCGGCCCCAACCACGTGCTGCCCACCAGCGGCACGGCGCGGTTTTCCTCGCCGCTGGGGGTGTATGACTTCCAGAAGCGCAGCAGCCTGATCGAGGTGAGCGAGCAGGGCGCGCAGAGCCTGGGCCGCATCGCCAGCGTGCTGGCGCACGGCGAGGGCCTGCAGGCGCACGCGCGGGCGGCGGAGATGCGGCTCAAGGGCTGAAGCCCCTCACGGCCTGCGCGTTGCCCGTGGCCTGCGCGCAGCGCAAGCGCGCATCAACGTCGCCATAGGCGCCCAGGCGCAACCGCGCCGGCCCCGTGACCGCCAGCTGCGCGCCGGCCTCCAGGAACAGGTCGTCCGGGCGGCCGTCGCAGGTCAGCCAGACGCGCCCGCCGCGGCCCTGCAGCAGCAGTCGGGCGCCGCGCGGCACCTCGACCACGTGCACGGGCTGGCGCGCCGGCAGGGACAGTTCCCGCCAGCGCGGCGGGGCAGGGCGGGCGCTGCGCCGCAGCCAGGCCAGCGGTGAAAACCGGGGAAGCAAGGTCAGGGAGTTCATGGCGCCCACTGTGGCGGGCTGCCCCGCGTGCCGCCAGCGACAGGCGGGCGCTGGCAACTGCAGTACAGCGCCCCGCCCGGGCTGCCCTGTACTGGCCCGGGCGCCGCCATCTGTACTGCCCGGGCACGGGGCCGGGCCCTCAGAATGCGCGCATGGCACGCACTGATCACCCACCGCTGTACCAGCAGATCGCCGCCCAGTGGGCCGAGCTGGTGCGCAACGGCACGCTGGCGCGTGGCGAGAAACTGCCTTCGGTGCGCGCGCTGGCGCGCCAGCACGGCGTGGCACCCACCACGGTGGTGCAGGCGCTGCACTGGCTGGAGGATGCGCGCCTGGTCGTGGCGCGGCCGCGCTCGGGGTTCTTCGTGGCGCCGCACCCGGCGGCCGTGCCGGGCCTGCGCCCCGAGACCGGCGCGGCGCGCGGACCCCAGCGCCCGCGCGAGGTGTCGGTGGACTGGCTGGGCCGGCGCATCCTGGGGCGTGAGCACCCGGCGGACTTCGTCTCCTTCAGCAGCGGCACGCCCGGCCCGGACCTGCTGGACACCGAGCGCGTGCGCCGCGCCGTCGCCCGGGCCGTGCAGCGCCACCGGCATCTCCTGTGCAACTACCCCTCGGCGACCGGGCAGGAGGACGCGCGCCGGGCGCTGGCGCGCTACGCGGCCGGCCTGGGCTGCACGCTGGACCCGGACCAGGTCATCGTCACCAGCGGCTGCATGGACAGCATCGCCCTGTGCCTGCGCGCCGTGACCCGCCCGGGCGACGTGGTGGCGCTGGAGTCGCCCACGCATTTTTCCTTCCTGGAGGTGCTGCAGGGCCTGCACCTGCGCGCGCTGGAGATCCCCACGCACCCGCGCCACGGCCTGTCGCTGGATGCGCTGCAGCTGGCGCTGGAGACGCAGCCTGTGAAGGCCGTGCTGCTGGTGCCCACGCTCAGCAACCCGCTGGGCGCCTGCATGCCGCAGGCCGAGCGCCGGCGGCTGGCGCACATGGCTCGCCAGCACGACGTGGCGGTGATCGAGGATGCGATCTACAACGACCTGTCGGACAGTGACGAGATGCGCCGCACCGTCAAGTCCTGGGACACGAGCGGGCACGTCCTGCTGTGCGACTCGTTTTCCAAGACGCTGGCGCCGGGGCTGCGCCTGGGCTGGGTGGAGGCGGGCCGCTACGGCGAGGCGGTGCGGGTCATCAAGGACGTGCAGTCGGGCGGGCAGTCGGCCATCCTGGAGCTGGCGCTGGCCGACCTGATCACCCAGCCCGGCCACGCCGCCGCCATGCGCCAGCTGCGGGCGCGCGCAGCCGCGCGCGTGCAGGCCGCGCGCGAGACCATCGCCGCGCACTTTCCGCGCGGCACGCGCGTGAGTGACCCGCCCGGCGGCCTGCTGCTGTGGCTGGCGCTGCCGCGCGGGCTGGAGGCTCGGCGCCTGCATGAAGCCTGCCTGGCCGAGCGCATCCTGGTGGCCCCCGGCACGGTGTTCAGTGCCAGCGGGCGCTTTCGCAACTGCCTGCGCGTGGGCCTGGGCGGCAGCTGGAGCGCCGAACACCTGCAGGCGCTGCGCCGCATGGGCCAGATCGCCGGCCGGCTGCTGCTGCAACAGCCGGCGGAGCGGGCCGAGGAAGAGGTCCGAACACCACCGTTCCGCGAACCGCAGTCCTGGGACGGCACGGGTGCGCTTGAGCGAGCCCAGGGAGGTATCGGGTTGGCGCCCCGAGCGGATGCGCCGCTCCCCCAGGCCGGCTAGGCAAACCCGTCACAAAGGGAACCACGACCCCGAGAAGGGGAAAGTTTGCATCACTTTTGTGTAGACATTAATCTACGACACAGCCATGGAGATAGCAGGGTTCGACTGGGATGGCGGCAACTGGCCGAAATGCGCAAAGCATGGCGTGAGCCGTGAGGAAATCGAGCGGATGTTTCTGGAAGGTCATGCCCGGATCGCACCTGACATGAAGCACACGACGCCGGCCGAGAGCCGCCACATCGCGGCAGGCCGTGTCGATGGTCGCGCGCTATTCGTGGCTTTCGCTTTCAGGGGCAGGCGCATCCGCCCGATCAGCGCCCGTTACATGCATGCGAAGGAGGCGAGCAACTATGAAGCGAGTACCTGAACTCAAGACCGATGCCGAAGCCGAAGCCTTCCTGGAGCAGGATCTGTCCGGCCTCGATTTCGAGCAGTTCAAGCCGATGCGGTTCGAGGTGGCCAAGAAAGAGGCTGCCCTGAACATGCGCCTGCCTGTCGCCCTCATGGACGCGATACGCGCCCGGGCCAGGGCCAAGGGCATTCCCTACGCCCGCTATGTGCGGATGGTGCTGGAGGCGGATTTGCAGCGTGGGCAGTGAAAGTCGGCGGCCTGACGCACAGCCAGGGAACCCACGAAACCTGTGCCCCACGAACTTCGTGTACCATTTTTGCCGTGAAGAACATCACCATCACCATGGATGACGCCGCCGCCGAGTGGGTGCGTGTGGAGGCCGCACGGCGTGCCACCAGCGTCTCGCGCCTGGTGGGCGAGTGGCTGGCCGAGAGGATGCGCCAGGAGGATGCCTATGCGCAGGCCATGCGCGATGCGCTGGCTTTCGAATCCTGGGGCCGGGCCGAGCCGCCCTTGCCGCGCGCCGCGCAGTACGAGCGATGAGCGCGCTGGTTTTCGTGGACACCAGTGTGCTGCTGCGCAGCGCCGACGGCAGCGAGCGCGCCGCGCAGCAGGCCGCGCGCGCCTGGCTGACCGCCTGCTGGCAGCAGCGCACCGGCCGCATCAGCTCGCAGGTGCTCAACGAGCTGTACCACCAGGCCAGCACGCGCTTTGCCGGCGCGCGTGTGCTGCAGCAGGCGCGTGCGCAGGTGCGGCGCCTGCGCGTGTGGCTGCCCCCGCACCTGGACGCCTACACCGTGGACGGCGCCTGGGGCCTGCAGGACCGCTATGGCCTGGGCTACTGGGACGCGCTGATCGTTTCCTCGGCCCACCAGCAGGGCTGCCGCTACCTGCTGACCGAGACGCTGGCGCATGGCCAGCAGTTCGATGCCGTGCGGGTCGTGGACCCGCGCGCCATTGCCCCGCACGCACTGGAAGCTGACGAATGACCGAATCCACGCTCGAACGCGCCCTGTCCCGCATCCGCCCCGAGGTGCGCGCCATGCAGGCCTACCACGTCGCCCCGTCCGACGGTCTGCTGAAGATGGACGCGATGGAGAACCCCTTCCCCCTGCCGCCCGAGCTGCAGGCCGCCCTGGGCGAGCGCCTGGGCGCCCTGGCGCTCAACCGCTACCCCGGCGCGCGCCAGGAAGACCTCAAAGCCGCCCTGGCGCGGCACGCGGGCGCGCCCGAGGGCAGCGCCCTGATCCTGGGCAACGGCTCGGACGAGCTGATCACGCTGCTGGCGCTGGCCTGTGCCCAGCCCGCCCCCGGCGGCGAGCGCAGCGTGGTACTGGCGCCGGTGCCGGGCTTCGTCATGTACGCCCTGAGCGCGCAGCTGCAGGGCCTGGACTTCGTGGGCGTGCCGCTCACCCAGGACTTCGCGCTGGACGAGGCCGCCATGCTGGCCGCCATCGAAGAGCACCGCCCGGCCATCACCTACATCGCCTACCCGAACAACCCCACGGCCACGCTGTGGGATGAGGCGGCGGTGCAGCGCATCGTCGATGCCGCGGCGGCGGTGGGCGGCATCGTGGCGGTGGACGAGGCCTACCAGCCCTTTGCCAGCCGCTCGTGGATCGAGAACCTGCGCGCCGAGCCCGGGCGCAACGGCCACGTGCTGCTGATGCGCACCCTGTCCAAGTTCGGCCTGGCCGGCGTGCGCCTGGGCTACCTGATCGGGCCGGCCGCGCTGGTGGCCGAGATCGACAAGGTGCGCCCGCCCTACAACGTGAGCGTGCTCAACTGCGAGGCGGCGCTGTTCGCCCTGGAGCACGCCGAGGTATTCGCCGCCCAGGCGACCGAACTGCGCGACCAGCGCGAGGCGCTGGTAGGCGCGCTGCGCGCCCTGCCGGGCGTGGAGCGGGTCTGGGACAGCCAGGCCAACATGGTGCTGGTGCGCGTGCCCGACGCGGCCCGCACCTTCCAGGGGATGCGGGACCGCAAGGTCCTCGTCAAGAACGTTTCTACAATGCACCCGCTGCTGGCCCGGTGTCTGCGCCTCACGGTGGGCAGCAGCCAGGACAACGCCCGGATGCTGGCAGCGCTTTCTGCTTCGCTATGACCTCTTCTGCACTTGTTCCTTCCGCCATTGCCGCCGACCCCGGCGCCGAACGCACGGCCGAGGCCGCGCGCAACACGGCCGAGACGCGCATCCGCGTGCGCGTCAACCTCGACGGCACGGGCCAGTCGCGCCTGGGCACGGGCATCGGCTTCTTCGACCACATGCTCGAGCAGATCGCGCGCCATGGCCTGATCGACATGGACGTGGACTGCGACGGCGACCTGCACATCGACGGCCACCACACGGTCGAGGACGTGGGCATCACGCTGGGCCAGGCCTTTGCCCGCGCCATGGGCGACAAGAAGGGCATCCGCCGCTATGGCCATGCCTACGTGCCGCTGGACGAGGCGCTGTCGCGCGTGGTGGTCGATTTCTCCGGCCGGCCCGGCCTGCACCTGAACATTCCGTTCACGGCGGCGAGCATCGGCGGCTTCGACACCCAGCTCACTTACGAGTTCTTCCAGGGCTTCGTCAACCACGCCCAGGTCACGCTGCACATCGACAACCTGAAGGGCATCAATGCCCACCACCAGTGCGAGTCGGTGTTCAAGGCCTTTGCCCGGGCGCTGCGCGCGGCGCTGGAGCGCGATCCGCGCATGGCAGGCACCATCCCCTCGACCAAGGGCGCCCTCTGAAAAATTCGGGTAAAAAGGGCTTTCAGCCCTTGTGCAGCCTAGGCCTATAGCTATGAACAACAGAGCAAACACGGTGGCCGTGGTGGACTACGGAATGGGCAACCTGCGCTCGGTTGCCCAGGCCGTGCAGGCCGCGGCCGCCGGCACCGGCTGCACGGTGCAAATCACCGCCCGCCCCGAGGAGGTGGCCGCCGCCGACCGCGTGGTGCTGCCCGGCCAGGGCGCCATGCCCGACTGCATGCGCGAGCTGCACAGCAGCGGCCTGCTGCAGGCGTTGCTGGCGGCCGCGGCGCACAAGCCGCTGTTTGGCGTGTGCGTGGGCATGCAGATGCTGCTGTCGCACAGTGCCGAGGGCGACACGCCGGGCCTGGGCCTGGTGCCGGGCGAGGTGCTGCGGTTCGACCTGGCCGGCCGCCTGCAGCCCGACGGCAGCCGCTACAAGGTGCCGCAGATGGGCTGGAACGCCGTGCGCCAGGCGCGCCACGGCGGGCGCGCCCATCCGCTGTGGGCGGGGGTGCCCGAGGGCAGCAGCTTCTATTTCGTGCACAGCTACTACGCCCGCCCCGAGGACCCGGCGCACGTGGCCGGCGAGGCCGACTACGGCGGGCCCTTTGCCGCGGCCGTGGCACGCGATAATATTTTTGCCACGCAGTTCCACCCCGAGAAAAGCGCGGCGCACGGCCTGCAGCTCTACCGCAATTTCCTTTCCTGGAACCCCTGAGGCTCCGCCCCTTCCACGGACCGGCCGGCGTTCTGTTGCAACCACCCCGTTGGCTTCACGCCAGAGCCCCATCGCACCGCCCAAGACCATGCTGCTCATCCCCGCCATCGACCTCAAGGACGGCCATTGCGTTCGCCTCAAGCAAGGCGACATGGACCAATCGACCACCTTCGGCGAAGACCCCGCCGCCATGGCACGGCGCTGGGCCGATGCCGGCGCGCGCCGCCTGCACCTGGTGGACCTGAACGGCGCCTTCGCCGGCCAGCCCAAGAACAAGGCGGCCATCAAGTCCATCCTGGCCGAGGTGGGCGATGACATCCCCGTGCAGCTGGGCGGCGGCATCCGCGACCTGGACACCATCGAGCGCTACATCGACGCCGGCCTGTCCTACGTCATCATCGGCACGGCCGCGGTGAAGAACCCGGGCTTCCTGAAGGATGCCTGCAGCGCGTTCGGCGGCCACATCATCGTCGGGCTCGATGCCAAGGACGGCAAGGTGGCCACCGACGGCTGGAGCAAGCTCACCGGCCACGAGGTGGTGGACCTGGCG
>NZ_DAMCAM010000093.1:0-6907 GCF_032059615.1 Melaminivora sp.
GCGGGCGAGAGCAGTTCGAGCTGGTGGGGCAGGAGGGACATAGGGCGCGGATTATCCCAGCCCATACATGGGCCTGCCCGCGCAGGGCTGGCCCGCAAAAGGCTCGGGCACAATTGCGGGTTTGCCCGGGGGCGGCGCGGCCGCGCCATGCCGGCGCGGGCCTTGCCTGGGCACCTACACGCCGGCGCGGCACTGCTGACATAGCATGGCGCCGTCTGCACACTCACACCTCGCCACCATGGCCATCCAGTTCGGCACTTACTACACCCTCATTTTTGCGGCCGTCGTGCTGCTGGTGGGCAAATTCCTCGTGCAGCGCATCCGCTGGCTGCGCGAGTTCAACATCCCCGAGCCGGTGGCCGGCGGCCTGGTGGCGGCGCTGATTTCCTGGGGGCTGAACGCCGCCACGGGGGTGCAGCCGTCGTTCGACACCAGCCTGCAGACGGCTTTCATGCTGGTGTTTTTCTCCTCCATCGGCCTGAGTGCCAACTTTGCCAAGCTGCGCGAAGGCGGCATGGGGCTCATCGTCTTCCTGCTGGTGGTGATCGTCTTCATCGTGGTGCAAAACAGCGTCGGCGTGGCATTGGCCAGCGCCTTGGGGCTGGACCCGCTGATCGGACTGATCGCAGGCTCCATCACCCTGGTGGGCGGCCACGGCACGGCCGGCGCCTGGGGGCAGGTGCTGGAGGACCAGCACGGCATCCGCGGCGCCATCACCCTGGGCATTGCCTGCGCCACTTTCGGCCTGGTGATCGGCGGGCTGATCGGCGGGCCGCTGGCCAAGTGGCTGATCCAGCGCAACAGCCTGCACGGCCCGCAGGGCGATGGCACGCACGGCGCGCTGGAGGCGGGCACGCCCAACTTCGAGTTTCCGCACAAGACGCGCCTGATCACCGCAGACGCCACCATCGAAACCCTGGCGCTGTTCGCCGGCTGCCTGGCGTTCGCCGAGTTCATGACGCACTTCACCGCCGGCACCGCCGTGCAGCTGCCGACCTTCGTCTGGGCGCTGGGCGGGGGCGTGCTGATCCGCAACGTGCTGGACTACGTCTTCAAGTTCGAGGTTTTCGACCGCGCCATCGACGTGTTCGGCAACGCCGGCCTGTCGATCTACCTGGCGATCGCGCTGCTGTCGCTGAAATTGTGGGAGCTGGCCGGCCTGGCCGGGCCGCTGGTCATCATCCTGGGCGTGCAGACCATCGTGATGGCAGCGTACGCCGGCTTCATCACCTTCCGCGTCATGGGGCGCAACTACGACGCGGCCGTGCTGTGCGCTGGCCACTGCGGCTTCGGCATGGGCGCCACGCCCACGGCGGTGGCCAACATGCAGGCCATCACCAACCAGTACGGCGCCTCGCACAAGGCATTTTTGATCGTGCCCATGGTGGGCGCCTTCTTCATCGACCTGGTCAATGCCGTGGCCATCCAGGTGTTCATCAAGTTTTTCGGCTGAAAGCGTTGTCCCGTCTGGACAGTGTGCTATGAAAAATGATTGAGGCCGCCCAGCGGCAGCGGGACGAGCACTGGATGCGCCTGGCGCTGGCGCAGGCCCGCGAGGCCCTGGCCGCGGCCGAGGTGCCTGTGGGCGCGGTGCTGGTGCGGGGCGACACGCTGCTGGCCACCGGGCGCAACGCCCCCCGCGCGCAGTGCGACCCGACCGCCCACGCCGAGATCGCCGCGCTGCGCGCCGGCGCCGCGGCGCTGGGCAACTACCGCCTGTCCGGCTGCACCCTCTACGTCACGCTGGAGCCCTGCGCGATGTGCGCCGGTGCCCTGCTGCACGCCCGGGTGGATCGTGTGGTCTATGGCGCTGCCGACCCCAAGACAGGGGTTGCCGGCTCGGTGCTCGACTTGTTTGCCGAGCAGCGCCTCAACCACCAGACCCGCGTGCAGGGCGGGGTGCTGGCGCACGAGTGCACGGCGCTGCTGGCACAGTTCTTCCAGGCGCGGCGACGCGCGCACAAGGCGGTCCACCCGCTGCGCGACGATGCCCTGCGCACGCCCGACGCTCGCTTCGAGCCGCTGGCCCAGGGCTGCCACGCCCCTCGCTACCTGAGCGACCTGCCGGCGCTCGACCGGCTGCGCCTGCACTGGGTCGATGCCGGCCCGCCCGGCGCGGCGCGCACCTGGCTGCTGGTGCACGGCCCCGGGCAGTGGAGCCACGCGCTGCGCCCCCTGGTGGATGCACTGGCCGGGCAGGGCCAGCGCGTGCTGGCCCCCGACCTTCCGGGCTTTGGCCGCAGCGACAAGCCCAAGCGCGAAGCCGCACACAGCCTTGCCTGGCACCGGCAAGTGCTCGCCCAGTTCATCGAGCAGCTGGACCTGCGCGGCATCGTCCTGCTGGTCCAGGACGCGCCCTGGGCCCTGGCCCTGCCGGCCCTGCTGCCCGGGCGCTTCGCGGGGGCGGTCTCGGTGGCCAGCCCGCTGCCGGGCCGCGCGTCCCGCAGCGCCGTGGCCGATGCCCCATACCCCGACGCCGGCCACCGCGCCGGCCCGCGCGCCCTGGCCCGCCTGCGGGAGCAGGGCGATGGCGACGAGGACGGCAGTGCGCAGGCGCGCAGGTTCTGGCAGGACTGGACCGGCCCGGCGCCGCTGGCCCTGGGCAAGGCGCCGGCGGAGCTGGCCGGCGCGCGGGCCCTGGCGCTGGCGCCCGGGGCGCTGCTGACTGCCGCCGGTGCGCAGGCCCTGGCCGCGCAGGCCGTGCCATACTTTTCGCCTTCCACGGAGCAGGCGCCCGGCGCCTGAAGCAACGCCTTGCCGCACCCACACGACCCCGCCGACGCCCCGCATCACGAGCATGCCGGCGCTGATCACGCCGCCTGCTGTGGCCACCGCCACGGCCCGCTGCGCATCTACGTCTATTCGCCCTCGGGCGCCGTGCGCGACCGGGCGGCGTTCCGCCGCGGCATGGCCCGGCTCAAGGCGATGGGGCACGAGGTCGAGGTGGACGCGGACGCGCTGGCCAGCCACACCCGCTTTGCCGGTGACGACGCCACGCGCCTGGCGGCCATCCACCGCGCGGCGGCCAGCGGCGCCGACGTCGCCCTCATCAGCCGCGGCGGCTATGGCCTCACGCGCCTGCTGCCGGACATCGACTACCCGGCGCTGGCGCGGGCAGTGCGGCAGGGCACGCGCTTCGTCGGCCTGAGCGACTTCACCGCGCTGCAGATGGCCCTGCTGGCACGCACCGGCGCCACCACCTGGGCCGGGCCCGCGCTGCTGGGCGACCTGGGCGTGGCGGGCGAGCCCGACGACATCATGCTGGCCTGCCTCGAAGACCTGTTCACCGGCCACGGCGAAGGCAGCGGCTGGCGCATGCCGCGCGAGAAACCGCAGGCCGACGGCAGCCCGGCCGTGCCCGAGCTCTACCTGCAGGACGCCACGCTGTGGGGCGGCAACCTGGCCGTGCTGTGCTCGCTGGTCGGCACGCCCTGGCTGCCACAGGTGGACGGCGGCATCCTGTTCCTGGAGGACGTGGGCGAGCATCCCTACCAGATCGAGCGGCTGCTGACCCAGCTGCTGCACGCCGGCGTGCTGGCACGCCAGCGGGCCGTCGTCCTGGGGCAGTTCACCGAGTTCCGGCTCTCGCCGCACGACCGCGGCTACAAGCTGCAAAGCGTGGTGGACTGGCTGCGCTCGCGCCTGGCCGTGCCGGTGCTCACCGGCCTGCCGTTCGGCCACGTGCCCACCAAGGTGCTGCTGCCCGTCGGCGCGCGGGTGTCGCTGTCGGTGGAAGGCCGCGACGCTCTGCTGTACTGGGGCCACCTGCACTGAGCATGGCCTGGCTGCATGCCCCGGGCAGGGCCGCAGCCGGCTTGCGGATCTGCCTGTCGGGCTGGCTCGGCCTGGCGCTGTTGTGGGCTGCGAGCCGCGCCTTGGTGCAGCTGCCGCCCTGGGCCTGGCTGCTGGCGCTGGTGGGACTGGCGGCACCTGCCGCCTGGGGGCTGTGGCTGGCGTTCATGCTGCGCAAGCGCGTGCTGCTGGCGCAATTTTCCTCCCGCGGCGTGGCCGTGCAACTGCTGTCGGGTGGCAGCTGGGCAGCCGTTAAGGCGGTGGTGCTGGCGCTCCTTCTGGGCGCGGCGGCGCTGTGGCAGGGCGGCTTTCTCGCGCCCTGGGAATGGGCGCTGCTGGCGCTGGCCCCGCCCCTGCACGCGGCCCTTGCACCCTGGCTGCAGCACCGGCTCGCGCCCCAGTTCGCCGAGCCGGCCTTTGCCTGGCGCTGGAGCCAGGCCCTGGCCCGTGCCGTGGTGCTGGCCCTGCTGGGCAGCACCTGGGTGGCCTGGATGGCCCACGGCGGCCTGGCCGGGCGCGACCTGGTGCCGGCCATGGACCCCCAAACGCTCGACGCAGCGCTGGCGCGCATCCAGGCTGCGCCGTCGGGCCTGGTGCGCTGGGGGCTGGACGCGCTGCTGGCGCTGCAGGTGGGCAGTGGCGCAGCGCTGGCCCTGCCGGGCTCGCAGGTGCTGCGCCTGGCCCTGCTGGCCCTGACCGGCCCGGCGGGCATGCTGCTCTTTCTGGGCTGGCAATTGCAGGGCGCCTCGGCCACGCGCAGCCTGCGGGCCGCTCTGCGGCCTCCTGGGGCACAGGCCCGGGCGCCTGCTGGAGCGCGCGCCGCGGTGGTGGGTCTGGTGTGCGTGCTGGCCACGCTGGTGCTGCTGCAGGCCGTGGCCACCGCCGATGCGCTGGCCCGGGTCCATGCAAGCCCCCTGGCGCTCAGGCGCCTGCCGGCCTGCGAGCGCATTGGCGAGCGCTTCTACACGCCCGGCACGCTGCAGGAGTTGCAGCGCCTGGCGCTCCAGGCCCTCGCCCAGAGCCGCGCCACGCCCGCACTGTGCACCGGCCTGCAGCCTGCCCACGAAGCGCTGCAGGCAGCCATCGAGCGCTACCTGGACTGGTACTTCAGCCTGGGTGCCGAGTGGGGCCGCATCGCCCACATGCTGACGGGCGGCGCCGAGGGCTTTTTGCAGGAGCGCCTGGCGCACACCCTGGAGCAGGCGAGCGGGCTGGGTCCGTGGATGACCGCGGTGCAGCAGCAGGCGCGCCAGGGGCAGGCCAGCCTGGACACCGCGCAGGCGCGCATTGCCGAGGTGCTGGAGCGCCACCACCTGACGCTGGACGCGGGGCGCTGCCTGGTGGGCGCCCAGGCGCCGGCAGACATCCCTGCCGTGCATGCGCTGGGCGGCACGCGCCAGCGCCTGGCGGCAAGCGCTGCGGGCGGCGGCGCGGCCGGTCTGGCCGCGGCCATTGCCGCCAAGGCAGCGGCCAAGGGCTCCATGAAGGCGGCGGCCAAGGTGCTGGCCAAGGCGGCCGCCAAGCAGGGCCTGGCCAAGGCGGGCGGCGCGGGGGCAGGGGCCTTGGCCGGAGCGGCCATGGGCTCGGTGCTGCCGGGCGCCGGCACGGCCCTGGGTGCAGCAGCGGGGGCGCTGATCGGGCTGGGCAGCGGGGTGGCCATCGACTGGGCCCTGCTGCGCGCCGAGGAGCGGCTCACGCGCGAGGACATGCGGCAACAGCTTCGCGAGGCGCTGGCCGGGCAGCTCGATGCGCTGGGTCAGGCGCTGGCCTGCGGGCCAGGGTGAGGCGCAACCAGCGCAAGCCCAGGCGGGGCGCCGATGTTCAGCTATGGTTTTTGCCTGGCTTCAGGCGGGTGCGCGGGCCAGCAGGGTCGCGTCCACCTTGCCTGCCAGCTGCGTGATCGCCATGGCCGCCGGGCTGCCAGGGGTCTGCAGGACCACCAGCTGGCGGCGCATGATGGCGTCGCGCACGGCAGGGTCGGCGGGGATGTCGCCCATGTGGAGCAGGCGCATGGGCCGGCCCGAGTCGGTGGAGACGAAGCGGTCGAGCACCTGCTGCAGCTGGCCGGTGATGGCGCGGCCGTCACCCGGGCGCGCGGTCTGGTTGACCACCAGGCGCACGTGCTGGCGCTTTTGCTGCTTGGCCAGCACCTTGATGGCGGCGTAGGCGTCGGTGAGCGAGGTCGGCTCGGGCGTGGCGACGATTAGCACCTCCGAGGCGAGCGAGACCGAGAACAGCACCACGTCGGAGATGCCGGCGCCGGTGTCCAGCAGCACCACGTCGTAGCGCGGCGCCAGGGTGCGGATGACGTTCAGGAACTCGCTGCGCACCGCGGGCGTGAGGCGTGAGTACTCGATCATCCCCGAGCCCGCCAGCACCACGGAAAAGCCTCCGGGTGCCTCGACCACGGCTTCCTCCAGGCGCGCCTTGCCGGTGAAGACCTCGTGCAGCGTGGTCTTGGGGTGCAGGTTCAGCACCACGTCCAGGTTGGCCAGGCCCAGGTCGGCGTCCAGCACCAGAACGCGCCAGCCGCGGCGCGTGAGGGCGGCGGCCAGGTTGGCCGACAGGAAGGTCTTGCCCACGCCGCCCTTGCCGCTGGTGATGGCCATGATGCGGGTCGAGCCCAGGCCGGTCAGGGGCTGCTGCAGCTGCGGCACGTCACCGGGTGGCGCGGCCGGGGCCGGGGCGGCGGAAGGGGGGGAGGCGGGAGACAGCGCGTCGTTCATCATCAAGCCTTCAATAGGCGCTGTGCGCAGACGGGGCGGCCGGCAGGGCGGGCGCGCCGGAGTCTTCGGGAGTGTCGTCCGGAGCCGCGAAGAGCAGGCTCTTTTCCTCGGCGCTCACCGTGCTGTCGGGCTGCTCCTCGATATAGACGCGGTTGCGCCCGGCGGCCTTGGCCTTGTAGAGCTCGGCGTCGGCCCGGTCGGCCCACAGCTGCGGGGTGCTGCGGATCCACTGCAGGGCAAAGGCCCCGCCGACGCTGACCGTGATGTCCAGCGTGAGCGTGGGCGAGACGCGGACCGGGCGCGATTCCACGGCCCGGCGCACGCGTTCGGCCACCACGCGGCCGAAGCCGAACTGGCAGGCGGGCAGGACGATGGCGAACTCCTCGCCG
>NZ_DAMCAM010000094.1:0-6817 GCF_032059615.1 Melaminivora sp.
TTGCCCCCGCGCTTGCAAAGCGCGGGGGTCGCAGGATGCAGGGGCGCGCTTCTTTTGCCTACTTTTCTTGCGCGGGCAAGAAAAGTAGGTCGCCCGCCGGGGCGAGTCCCGGCCCCCACACCCAAAAGAAGCACAACATCAAAACCAGCAGCAAACCCGCACCAGGCAAGGGCAGCCTGCTACAAAAACCAAAACCCCTTCAAGGCAACCTGAACACATCCAAAGTCCGCCCCAACACCCCCGCATTCCCACTCATGGTCCGTGCCGACGCCGCCGACTCCTCCACCAGCGCCGCGTTCTGCTGCGTCACCCGATCCAGATCAGTCACCGCCTCATTGACCTGCGAGATGCCCAATGTCTGCTCGCGCGCGGCCGTGCCCATCTGGTGCATGAGCTGGCTCACATGACCCACCGACTGCACCAGCTGCTCGATGGTCTGCCCGGCCGCCTGCATCTGCTGGGCGCCGTGGCCGATCTGGGTGCTCGACTCGCCGATCAGCGCGCGGATCTCGCCGGCCGCGGTGGCGCTGCGCTGGGCCAGGGCCCGCACCTCGCCGGCCACCACAGCAAAGCCCCGACCCTGCTCGCCCGCGCGCGCCGCCTCCACCGCGGCGTTCAGCGCCAGGATGTTGGTCTGAAACGCAATGCCTTCGATGGTGGAGATGATCTGCCCCATCTTGCGCGAGGACTGTTCGATGGACTGCACCACCGCGCCCACCTGCTCCATGGCCTGGCCGCCCTTGCGCGCCAGATCGGCGCTGTGCTCGCTCTCGGTCAGCACCTGCTGCGCGCCCTCGGCGGAGTGGCTGGCGGTGCTGGAGAGCTCTTCCATCGCGGCGGCCGTCTCCTGCAGGCTGCTGGCCTGCGACTCGGTGCGCGCCGACAGGTCCATGGCGCCCTGGGCGATCTCGGCGGAGATGACGCCGAAGGAGGAAATCTCCGAGCGCGCATCGCCCACCACGGCGCGCAGGTTGATCTGGATCTGCCCCAGGTTCTCCATCAGGCGGGCCATGGGGTGGCGGCCGTTGGGGCGCTCGACGTGGCCGAGCAGGTTGCAGCCGGCGATCTCCGAGGAGACCTGCATGGCGTCCGCCAGGCCGCTGGTGATGCGGCGGTGAAAGCGCCACACGATCCAGCCGACCGCCAGCGCCACCAGCGCGCTCTGCGCCCACACCATGGGCCCTTCTGTCCAGCCCAGCCACTGGGGTGCAAGCGCCACGACCAGCAGCACCAGCATTTGCGCGCTCAGGCGCTGGGTGAAGGACGTGCGCTGCAGCCGCCCGAACCAGTCGCGCCAGCCCAGCGGCCGCACGTAGCCGGCATGCAGCCGGAAAGTCTGGCGCCCCGCCTCGCGCTCGGCGCGCACGCGCTCGTACAGCGCCTCGGCCGCGCGCACCTCCTCGCGCGTGGGCTTCTCGCGCACCGACATGTAGCCCTGGGGCTTGCCGCTCACCATGATGGGCGTGACGTGAGCGCGCACCCAGTAGTGGTCTCCGTTCTTGCGCCGGTTCTTGACCAAGCCGCGCCAGCTGCGGCCGTTGCCGATGGTGGCCCACAGGTCCTTGAAGGCCTCGGGCGGCATGTCCGGGTGGCGCACCAGGTTGTGCGGCTGGCCCATCAGCTCTTCCATGCTGAAGCCGCTCACG
Organism: Melaminivora sp.; assembly: GCF_032059615.1. Taxonomy (NCBI): domain Bacteria; kingdom Pseudomonadati; phylum Pseudomonadota; class Betaproteobacteria; order Burkholderiales; family Comamonadaceae; genus Melaminivora; species Melaminivora sp. Next base: position 1,647 of record NZ_DAMCAM010000094.1, read on the forward strand.
CGCGCGAACGCGGCGTTGCAGTGCGTCATGCGTCCCTGCTGGTCCGTGGTGGACATCAGCAGCTCGTTGTCGGGATAGTCGTATTCGTTTTGGGTGACGGGCAGGTTGACTCGCATGGTAGGGACCGATACAGGCAGACAATGGACCCAAATATAGCGATAAGCGACATCGGTAACTGCATGTTTCGTATGGTCGGCACGGAAATGTGGCATCCATGCCTCCGGCCGGCGTGTTGCAGACGTCAGAACAGCTCGCCGTTCACCATCGCCACACCCCCGGCTTTCTCGTCCATGCGCTGCAGCGCTCCCACGCGCACCCCCAGCAGGCGCAGTGGCTGCGCCAGCGGCACGCGCTTGAGGCACAGGCCGGCCACGCGGCGGATGGTGGCCGCGTCCTGCGTGTGCTGCGCGATGGTCTGGTCGCGCGTGGCGATGCGAAAGTCCGAGAAGCGCAGCTTGATGCCGATGGTCTTGCCCACGTAGCCCTTGCGCGCCAGGTCCTGTGCCACCTGCTGGCACAGCGCGGTGAAGAGGTGCGAGAGCTCGGCCCGGTCGCGCACCGCGTGCAGGTCGCGCTCGAAAGTGGTCTCGCGGCTCATGGAGACGGGCTCGCTCTCGACCACCACCGGCCGCTCGTCACGGCCCCAGGCGGCATCGTGCAGCCAGGCGCCGTAGGCCCGGCCGAAGTGCAGCTGCAGCCAGGTGCGCTCGCGCGCCGCCAGCTCGCCGATGGTCTGGATGCCGTGCCCCTGCAGCCGGGCCCAGGCCTTGGGGCCCACGCCGTTGATCTTGCGGCACGGCAGCGGCCAGATGCGCTCGGCCAGCTCGTCGGGCCCAACCACCGCGATGCCGCGCGGCTTGTCGAACTCGCTGGCCATCTTGGCCAGCAGCTTGTTGGGCGCGATGCCGACGGAGCAGGTCAGCCCCGTGGCCTGCCAGATGCCCTGCTGGATGGCCCGCGCCAGGGCCCGCCCGCCGTCCTCGCATCCGCCCGGCACCTGGGTGAAGTCGATGTACACCTCATCGACGCCCCGGTCCTCCATGACCGGCGCGTGCGCCAGGATGACCTCCTTGAAGCGGCGCGAGAAGCGCCGGTACTCGGGGAAATCCACCGGCAGGCGCAGGGCCTCGGGGCACAGGTGGGCGTTCTTCATCAGGCCCATGGCCGAGCCCAGGCCGAACTGGCGCGCCGGATAGGTGGCGGTGGTGATGACGCCCCGGCCGCGGTAGTCGGCCAGGCGGTCGAAGGCGGCCAATGGCGCCTCGCCCAGGCGCCCGGCCCAGTCCTGCGCACGCGCGTCGTCGCGGGCGCTGCGCGCCCCGCCGATGACCACCGGCAGGCCCGCCAGCTGCGGGTAGCGCAGCAGCTCCACGGAGGCGTAGAACGCATCCATGTCCAGGTGCGCCACCAGGCGCGAAGAGAGGACAGTGGGCGGCGTGGGGGCGGGCAGGACGGCGGACACGGCCGCCATTTTCGCGCCTGCGCCGGCAGCCGAGGCGAACCGGGCCCGCCTGAGGATGGATGGCATGGCCCTTCTTCAAAGAAGGGGCAGAACCCCAAAAACGAAGCCCGCCACACGCGGACTTTTTGTTGGCTGCTTGGAGGAAAGATCGCGCCCTACTGCGGCGAGTGCGTACGAAGCCAGTCACGAAGGGCGGAATCCACCCGCGTCTGCCACCCGGCCCCCGTGGCGCGGAACGCCTCCAACACGTCAGGCGACAGCCGGATATTGATGTGCTCTTTGGGGCTGAGCGAGCGAGGGCGGCCGCGCAAAGAGCGCGCGGGCACCATCGCCGCCAGCTGCTCAGCGCTCAAAGGCTGCGCGTCCGGATCGGCCAGCGCAGCCGCATTGATCGCCGCGTCTTCCTCGGGAGTCGGCATGTGAAATTTAGCCTTGCTCATAACGCTTCACCTCTCTTGAATTGGCGCGGGGCAGACTGATGATGCGCCGCGCGTCACCGCGATCCACGTACGCCACGAAGTACACGGTCAGGGTGCGAGGGGCCAGGGCCACCATCCGCACTTCGCCGTACTCCCGGCGCGTGTCTTGCCAGACCAGCGCCTCGTCCCATTCCAGCTCCGAAGCCAGCGATAGCGGCACGCCGTGCTTGGTGAGGTTGCTGGCGGACCTGACCGACTCGCTCAAGAGTGCGCCGGCCCGCCCCCTACAGGCCCTGCAGCGCGATCAGCACCAGGCCAGCCAGCATCAGCGCCACGCCGATCTTTTCGCCCCGACGAAACGACTCGCCCAACCGGCGCGAGACCAGCAGGCTGAACAGCACCTCGACCATGCCGAGCGTGCGCACCTGCGCCGCGCCCTGCATGGCGTAGGCCGTGAACCAGGCCAGCGACGCCGCCGCGCCCATGCTGCCGGCCACCAGCGAGACGCGCCAGGCGCGTGCCAGCGGCGCCAGCCCGCTGGGGGAGCGGCACGCGATCCAGGCACCCAGCCCCACGCTTTGCAGCGCCTGCGCCAGCAGCACGCCCCAGGCGCCCGACAGCCAGGGCGGCGCGTCGCCCAGCGCCAGGGCCGCGCCCCGAAAGCCCACCGTGCCGATGGCAAAGCAGGCGCCGCAGACCAGGCCATACAGCGCGGCCCGGCCACTGCCCTGTCGCGAGGCCCGGGCCACGGCGCCGCGCGGCGGCAGCGACAGCAGCACCACGCCCAGCGTCGCCACGGCCATGGCCGCCAGCGCCAGCGTCGTGGGCACCTCGCCCAGCAGCACGGCGGCAAACAGCGCCACCTGCAGCACCTCGGACTTGGACAGGGTCACGGCCACGGCGAAGTTGCGCCCCTGCATGGCCAGCAGCAGCGCCGCCGTGGCCGCCACCTGGAAGAAAGCGCCCAACGTGACCCAGCCCGCCCAGGCCCAGGAAAAGCGCGGCCAGGGCTGCCCGTCCGGCAGCACGTACAGCACGAGCAGCCAGGCCGCGGCAAAGGGCAGGCCGAACAGAAAACGCACCAGCGTGGCGCCCAGCGTGCCCACCTCGCTGGTCAGCGAGCGCTGCGCGGCGTTGCGCACCGTCTGCGCGAGCGCGGCAAACAGCACCACGGGCACCCACAGGCCGGGCAGGAGGGAGGAAAAGGACGAGGACGATGCGGTCATGGGCAGCGGCGCAGTATGCGCGGCGCCGCGCGCCGCCGGGCGCGGCATTTGGCGAGCCCAGCCGCGGCGCGCGGCGATGGCGCGTGCTGCCGCAGGGGCAATGTCAAGCGTCGCTGGCCCCCACCGCGGCCCTCTCCCAGGAGGAGAGGGAGCAAGAGTTCCCGGCTCACACCATGGGCGGCAGCGGGTAGGTGCCCGGCACCAGGATGCGCCGGTCCACGTTCTGGAGGTTGGTGTGGCCGCAAAACGCCATGGAGACGTCCAGCTCCTTGTGGATCAGCTCCAGCGCGCGCGTCACGCCGGCCTCGCCGAAGGCGCCCAGGCCGTAGGCCATGGCACGGCCGATCATGGTGCCGCGCGCGCCCAGGGCCCAGGCTTTCAGCACGTCCTGGCCGCTGCGGATGCCGCCGTCCATCCAGACCTCAGTCTGGCTGCCCACGGCCTGCACGATGGCCGGCAGGGCATGGATGGCCGATGGCGCGCCGTCGAGCTGGCGCCCGCCGTGGTTGCTGACGACGATGGCATCCGCCCCGTGCTGCACGGCCAGCACCGCGTCCTCGACCTCCATGATGCCTTTCAGGATCAGCTTGCCGCCCCACTGCTCCTTGACCCAGGCCACGTCGGCCCAGGACAGGCGCGGGTCGAACTGCTCGTTGGTCCAGGCCGAGAGCGACTTCATGTCCGACACACCCTTGACGTGCCCGACCAGGTTGCGGAAGGTGTGCCTGCGCGTGCCCGCCATCCCTAAGCACCAGCGCGGCTTGGTCATCAGGTTCACGATGTTGGCCAGCGTCGGCCGGGGCGGCGCGGACAGGCCGTTCTTGATGTCCTTGTGGCGCTGGCCGATGACCTGCAGGTCCAGGGTGAGCACCAGGGCGCTGCACCTCGCGTCCCTGGCGCGCTGGATCATGCGGGCCATGGATTCGCGGTCGCGCATCATGTACAGCTGGAACCAGAACGGCGCGCTGGTGTGCTCGGCGATGTCCTCGATGGAGCAGATGCTCATGGTGGACAGGGTGAACGGGATGCCGAATTTCTCCGCCGCGCGCGCGGCGTGGATCTCGCCATCGGCGTGCTGCATGCCGGTCAGGCCCACCGGCGCGATGGCCACCGGCATGCGCGCGGGCGTGCCCACCAGCGTGGCGGCGGTGCTGCGCCCTTCCATGTTCACGGCCACGCGCTGGCGGAACTTGATGGGCGTGAAGTCCTGCTCATTGGCGCGGTAGGTGGTCTCGGTCCACGAACCCGAGTCGGCATAGTCGTAGAACATGCGCGGCACGCGGCGCTCGGCGATCTGGCGCAGGTCTTCGATGGTGGTGATCTTGGAGAGGTCGGGCATGGCGGCTCCTGGCGGCAAACGCGCCCGGACGGGCGCTGGGCAAGCCGCGCATGGTAGTGCCGCACGCCAGCGGCCGGCTTGAGGCTTTTTTGCCGCGCTTGAAAATTTTGCAGGAGGCAAGAAGCGGCTGTCAGCGCCGCGCCGGGGCGACGGCCGCGCCGCGCACCTCGATGCGCACCTCGTCGAGCACGCGGCCGCCGCCGTCGAGCAGCTGCACCTGGTGGCGCCCGGGCCAGGGCAGCCAGGACCACGCGAGGCCCCGGCCGGCGGTGCGCCCGTCGATGCGCCAGACCAGCGCCTGGCCGGGCGCCGCATCGCGGGCGGCAAACTGCACCCGCTGGTGCCGGGGCGGGATGTCCGGGTCCAGGGCGACGATGGTGCCGGGCGCCGGCGTGGCGATGCGCGCCCCGGGGGCGCTCCCGCCGCGACCCTGTTCCTGGAGGTCTTTTCTGGCCGAAACCCTTGTTCCATCTGGACTTTCAGCTACCGTATCCATAGCAAACATGGCCTGCTGCGTGCCGTGCACGAACCACTCCTGCCGGGGGCTCTCGATCCAGCCGCCGGCCACATCCGGGCCGAAGCGCACGCTGCTGCGCACCACGCCGGGAGGCGGCTCGGGCGGGCGGCTGGGCGTGCTGCGGTGCAGCCAGTGCATCAGCTCGGCCCAGATGGGCGCGGCGCCGCTGGTGCCGCTCACGTCGTGCATGGCCGCGCCGCTGGCGTTG
>NZ_DAMCAM010000095.1:0-6592 GCF_032059615.1 Melaminivora sp.
AGCAGCGGCGCGGCGTTCTTGGACAGCTCGATGCCGTAGTAGTCCAGGCGCCACAGGAGCGGCGCGATCGCCACGTCCAGCATGGAGAAACCTTCGCCCAGCATGTACTTGTTCTTGAGGAACACGGGTGCCAGCTGCGTCAGGCGGTCGCGAATGTGGGCACGGGCCTTCTCCAGCGCCTTCTCATTGCCCTTGGTGGCACGCGACTCGAGCTGGTTCACGTGCACGAACAGCTCTTTCTCGAAGTTCAGCAGAAACAGGCGCACGCGGGCGCGGTCCACCGGGTCGCCCGGCATCAGCTGCGGGTGCGGGAAGCGCTCGTCGATGTACTCGTTGATGATGTTGGACTCATACAGGATGAGGTCACGCTCGACCAGGATGGGCACCTGGCCGTAAGGGTTCATGACGTTGATGTCTTCAGGCTTGTTGTACAGGTCCACATCGCGGATCTCGAAATCCATCCCCTTCTCGAACAACACGAAACGGCAGCGGTGGGAGAAGGGGCAGGTCGTGCCCGAGTAAAGCACCATCATGGTCAGTGGCTCCTGAAAATCAAAAAGAGTGGGCGCGCTGGCGCGTCCACTCTGGAATTCGGTCCGGCGGCATGCCTGTGCGTGCCGCCGGACCCGTGTTGCAAAGCTTACTTGACGTCTTTCCAGAAGGCCGCATTGAGCCTCCAGGCGATGAAGGTGAACACGCCCAGGAACATCAGCACCCACACGCCCACGCGCACGCGGGTGTTCTGCGCCGGCTCGCCCATCCACTGCAGGTAGTTCACCAGGTCGCCCACGGCCTGGTCGTACTGCTGGGCGGACATCGTGCCCTTGGAGATTTCCTCCCAGCCCTTGAAGACGTGCTCGACCGCCTCATGGCCCGCGCGCGCCTCGAACACGGCGCGCCGCTCGCCCTGCAGCTGCCACAGCGCATGCGGCATGCCCACGCTCGGGAAGGCCAGGTTGTTCCAGCCGGTGGCCTTGGTGTCATCGCGGTAGAAGGTGCGCAGGAAGGTGTAGAGGTAGTCGGCGCCGGTGCCGCCCGAGCCGGCGCGCGAGCGGGCGATCACGGTGAGATCGGGCGGGTTGGCGCCGAACCAGGCCTTGGCCTGCAGCGGGTCAATGGCGGACTTCATGGTCTCGCCGATCTTGTCGGTGTTGAACAGCAGGTTGTCCTTGATCTGCTGCTCGCTCAGGCCGATGTCCTTCAGGCGGTTGTAGCGCATGAAGGCCGCCGAGTGGCAGTTCAGGCAGTAGTTGACGAACAGCTTGGCGCCGTTTTGCAGCGACGCCGTGTCGCTGGTGTTGACGGGCGCCTTGTCCCAGGCGACACCGCCTTCGGAGGCGTGCGCTCCGGCGGCCAGGCCCAGCGCGGCGATCAGCGCGAAAACGAATTTCTTCATTGTGTTGTTCTCCAGCTCAGTGGGCGGCAAAGGTCACACGCTCGGGCACGGGCTTGGGCGTCCCCAGGCGACTCCACCAGGGCATGAGCAGGAAGAAGCCGAAGTAGAACAGCGTGCCGACCTGCGAGACGCGCTCGCCGATGGGCGACGGCGGCTGCACGCCCAGGTAGGCCAGGATCACGAAGTTGATCACGAACACGGCATACACCCACTTGTGCCAGTCGGGGCGGTAGCGGATGGAGCGCGCCGGGCTCTGGTCCAGCCAGGGCAGGAAGAACAGGATGACGACGGCGCCGCCCATGACCACCACGCCCCAGAACTTGGCGTCGATGGCCAGCATCAGCGCGATGCCCACCACGGCGGCCACCAGCACGACGCCCTTCATGATGCCGGGCAGGCGGGCCTTGAGCACACCGAAGCCGGCGCCCAGCACCACGCAGGCGATCAGTGCATACATCATCTCGCTGGTGATGGCGCGCAGCATCGAGTAGAACGGCGTGAAGTACCACACCGGGGCGATGTGCGCGGGCGTCTTCAGCGGGTCGGCCGGGATGAAGTTGTTGTACTCCAGGAAGTAGCCGCCGAACTCGGGCGCAAAGAAGATGATGGCCGAGAAGATGAACAGGAAGATGCACACGCCCAGGATGTCGTGCACCGTGTAGTACGGGTGGAAGGGCACGCCGTCCAGCGGATGGCCGTTGGCGTCCACCGGTTTGCCCGGGCCCTTGATCTCGATGCCATCGGGGTTGTTGGAGCCCACGTCGTGCAGCGCCAGCAGGTGCGCCACCACCAGGCCCAGCAGCACCAGCGGCACGGCGATGACGTGGAAGCTGAAGAAGCGGTTCAGCGTCGCATCGCCCACCACGTAGTCGCCGCGGATCAGCAGCGCCAGGTCCGGACCGATGAAGGGAATCGCGGAGAACAGGTTCACGATCACCTGCGCGCCCCAGTACGACATCTGGCCCCAGGGCAGCAGGTAGCCCATGAAGGCCTCGGCCATGAGCGCCAGGAAGATGGCGCAGCCGAAGATCCAGACCAGCTCGCGCGGCTTGCGGTAGCTGCCATACAAAAGGCCGCGGAACATGTGCAAATACACCACCACGAAGAACGCCGAGGCGCCCGTGGAGTGCATGTAGCGAATCAGCCAGCCCCACGGCACGTCGCGCATGATGTACTCGACCGACTCGAAGGCCTTGGCGGCGTCGGGCTTGTAGTGCATCACCAGGAAGATGCCGGTGACGATCTGGATCACCAGCACCAAGAGCGCCAGCGAGCCGAAGATGTACCAGAAGTTGAAGTTCTTCGGAGCGTAGTACTCCGACATGTGAACCTTGTAGGCGTCGAAGGCCGTCGGGAAACGGTTCTCCAGCCAGTTCATCGTCTTCGCGCCCGCCGAGGCGTTGGGCGAAAGCTCCTTGAATTCGCGGTAAGCAGCCATATGTCAGTGCCCCTCAAGCTTTCTTGTCTTCGCCGATCAGCAGCCGGGTGTCCGACAGATACATGTGCGGCGGCACCTCCAGGTTGTCGGGCGAGGGCTTGTTCTTGAACACGCGGCCGGCCAGGTCGAAGGTGGAGCCGTGGCAGGGGCACAGGAAGCCGCCCTGCCAGTCGCTCGGCAGCGAGGGCTGGGGGCCAGGGGTGAACTTGTCGGAGGGCGAGCAGCCCAGGTGCGGGCAGATGCCCACGGCCACCAGGATCTCGGGCTTGATGGAGCGGTGCTCGTTGCGCGCGTAGGGCGGCGTGAACTCGTCGGGATGGCGCTCGGACTTGGGGTCGGCCAGCTGCGAATCGAGCTTGGGCAGCTCGGCAACCTGCTCGGGGGTACGCTTGACGATCCACACGGGCTTGCCGCGCCACTCCACCGTCATTTTCTCGCCGGCCTTGAGAGCGGAGATATCCACTTCGACGGCGGCTCCGGCCGCCTTGGCCTTCTCGGAAGGCTGGAAGGTGCTCACGAAGGGCACGGCCACTGCCACGCCGCCCACCGCGCCCGCGCAGCCGGACGCGATCAGCCACGTCCGCTTGCTGGAGTCGATCGGAGTTTCACTCATGGGGATCCTTGGTATGCATCGCTGTGAAGGGACAACCGTAAATTGTAGCGGAGTGAAAATGGGCATTGCGGGGCCCGCCGCCTGCACAGCGCCCTGCCGGTAGGCAATACTTCCCACCCTCCATCCACGACAAGGAACATGCACATGGGCATTGCGCACGAATTCAGGGAATTTGCCGTCAAGGGCAACGTCATCGACCTGGCGGTGGGCGTCATCATCGGCGGGGCCTTCGGCAAGATCGTCGATTCGGTGGTCAATGACCTGATCATGCCGGTGGTCGGGCTGGTGTTCGGCAAGCTCGATTTCTCCAACCTGTTCGTCCCGCTGGCGCGCATTCCGGCCGACGTGCCGCACACGCTGGAGGCGGTGCGCAAGGCGGGCGTGCCGGTCTTTGCCTATGGGCACTTCCTCACGGTGTCGGTGAATTTCTTCATCCTGGCCTTCATCATCTTCATGATGGTCAAGCAGATCAACCGCCTCAAGCGCGAGTGGCCGCTCAAGGAGGCCGAGGCGGCCAGGAACGAAGCCGCGGCCGCCCCGGTCCCGCCGCCGGAGGACATCCAGCTGCTGCGCGAGATCCGCGACGCGCTGCAGTCCAGGCCCCCCCTGGCGCCGCCGCCGCAGGGCTGAGCCGGGCCTCTCAGCCGTTCGAGAGTGCGCGCGCCATGCGCACGGCCTCGATGAGGCTGCCCGCATCGGCCACGCCGCGCCCGGCGATGTCGAACGCCGTGCCGTGGTCCGGGCTGGTGCGCACCAGGGGCAGGCCCAGGGTGACGTTCACGCCCTTGTCCACCCCGAGGTACTTGACCGGGATCAACCCCTGGTCGTGGTACATGGCCAGCACCACGTCGAACTCGCCCGTGCGGGCGCGCATGAAGACGGTGTCCGGTGCGTGCGGCCCCTGCGCATCGATGCCCTCGGCGCGGGCGCGCGCTACTGCCGGGGCGATGGCCTCGATCTCCTCGCGACCGAACAGCCCACCCTCGCCCGCATGAGGGTTAAGCCCCGCCACGCCGATGCGCGGCACGCGGCCCAGGCTGCGCGACAGCGCCGCGTGCGTGATTCGCAGGCTCTGCAACACGTTGTCCGCGGTCACTGCATCGATGGCCTCGCGCAGCGCCACGTGGATGCTGACCAGCACCGTGCGCAGCTCGTCATTGGCCAGCATCATGCGCACCGGCATCTGCGCCAGCGGCACGCCCGCGTGGCGCGCCGCCTCGGCCTGCAGCAGCTCGGTGTGACCGGGAAAGGGCACCCCGGCGGCACTCAGCGCCTCCTTGTGCAGCGGCGCCGTGACCAGGGCCGCCACCTCGCCGCGCAGCGCCGCGCGCGCTGCCCAGACCACGCAGTCGGCCGCTGCCCGCCCGGCCTCGGCGCTCACCGCGCCCCAGGGCGCGGCCTCCACCAGTCCGGGCAACTGCCACACCGGCAGGCTGTGCGGCGGCAGGTGCTGCAGCTGCTGCAGCTGCGCCAGCTGCCCGATGCGCTGCACCGCCACCTGCGGCCGTCCAGGCTGGGCGATGCAGGCCAGTGCCCGCGCCAGAGTGGCGCAGTCGCCCACGACGAAGGCACCCTGCAGTACCTCGGGCGCATCGCGAAAGGCCTTGGCGACGATCTCGGGGCCGATGCCCGCCGGGTCGCCCTGGGTGATGGCAATCGGTTTGCTCCAGGCCATGGCGTTCAGGCCGGGTTGTCGATGTCGATGAACTGGTGCTCCAGGCCCAGCTGCGCGGCGACGTGCGCCGCCACCGCGGGCGCACCATAGCGCTCGGTGGCGTGGTGGCCGGCGGCGATGAAGGCCACCCCGGTCTCGCGCGCCAGGTGGGCCTGGGGCTCGGAAATTTCGCCCGTGATGAAGGCGTCCGCCCCGGCGGCGATGGCCGCCTCGAACCAGTCCTGCGCGCCGCCGGTGCACCAGGCGACACGGCGGATGGGCCGCGGCGCGCCCTCGGGCGCCACCACCAGCGGCGTGCGGCCCAGCACCTGCCCGACATGGCGGCCCAGCTCCTGGGCGCTGGCGATGTCGCAGGGCGCGGCAAAGCCCAGGTCCTGCTCGCCAAAACGCGCATCCCATTGCCAGCCCAGGCGTTGGCCGAGCTGGGCGTTGTTGCCCAGCTCGGGGTGCGCGTCCAGCGGCAGGTGGTAGGCCAGCAGGTTGATGTCGTGCGCCAGCAGGCGCTTGAGGCGCTCCTTCATCCAGCCGGTGACGCGCCCGTCCATGCCGCGCCAGAACAGGCCGTGGTGCACGAGGATGGTGTCGGCCCCGGCGTCAATGGCCGCGTCGATCAGCGCCCGGCTGGCCGTGACGCCGCTGACGATGCGCGCCACGCGCGCACGGCCCTCCACCTGCAGGCCGTTGGGGCCATAGTCCTTGAAGGCCTGGGGCTGCAGCAGCGCGTCCAGGCGGGCCAGGAGTTCGTGTCGGTCGATGCTCATGGCCACCGATTGTGCCGCCTGTGCCCGCCGGCAGTCGCGCGCACCGGCAGTCGCGCGACAATCGATGCTTTTCTCCCTTTCCGCACCTCCATGAAGCGCTTCTGGTTGCTCTTTTCCCAGGCCGTGACGGTCCTCATCGCTGCCTATTTCGTCGTCGCCACCTTGCAGCCGGGCTGGCTGCAGCGCGGCGCGACCACCACGGCGGCGGGCATCTCGCTCATCGAGGCGCCGCCGGCGCCGGCCACGCAGCCGGTCGCGGGCAGCTTCAGTGCCGCGGCGCGCAAGGCCTCGCCCGCGGTGGTCAGCATCAACACCAGCAAGGCGGTGCGGCATCCGCGCAGCAACGACCCCTGGTTCCAGTTTTTCTTCGGCGAGCAGGGCACGCAGGCGCAGATGGGCCTGGGCAGCGGCGTCATCCTCAGCCCCGAGGGCTACATCCTGACCAACAACCACGTGGTGGAAGGCGCCGACGAGATCGAGGTGACGCTCTCGGACAGCCGGCGCGCCAGCGCCAGCGTGATTGGCACCGACCCGGAGACCGACCTGGCGGTGCTGCGCGTGCAGCTGGACAAGCTGCCGGTGATCGTGCTGGGGGACTCCGACCAGCTCGCCGTGGGCGACCAGGTGCTGGCGATCGGCAACCCCTTCGGCGTCGGCCAGACGGTGACCAGCGGCATCGTCTCGGCGCTGGGACGCAGCCAGCTGGGCA
>NZ_DAMCAM010000096.1:0-6458 GCF_032059615.1 Melaminivora sp.
TCACCGCCAGCAGCACGCCGAACCAGATCAGGTCGATGCCCAGCTTGTCGGCCACCGGGGCGAGCAGCGGCACGACGATGAACGACAGCTCGAAGTAGTCCAGGAAGAACGCCAGGAAGAAGATCATCAGGTTCACGAAGATCAGGAACCCCACCTGGCCGCCGGGCAGGTCGGCCAGCAGGTGCTCCACCCAGCGCGGGCCGTCGGCGGCCTGGAAGACCATGCTGAACATGGTCGCGCCGATCAGGATGAACATGACGAAGGATGCCAGTCGGGTGGTGGACGCCAGCGCCTGCTTGAGCAGCGACCACGACAGCCGGCCACGCAGCATGGCCATGATGAGCGCACCCACCGCACCCATGGCGCCGCCTTCCGTGGGCGAGGCCACGCCCAGGAAGATGGTGCCCAGCACCAGGAAGATGAGCAGCAGCGGCGGGATCAGCACGAAGGTCACGCGCTCGGCCAGCTTGGACAGAAGCCCCAGGCCGGTGAGGCGGTTGGCCGAGGCGATCAGCCAGGCAACGAAGGCGCCGCCGCAGGCAGCCACCACCACTTTTTCGTCGGTCGGCACGGACTCCACGAGATGGCCTTCCCACCAGCTGTGGATGTCGGCCATGTGCGACTCCAGCACCCACGCCACCAGGGCAGAGATAACCAGCACGGCGACCAGCGAGGGGTAGCCCGCGCTGCCGTTGGGCTCGCGCAGCGTGCGCGCTTCCGGCGGCAGGGCCGGCACGGCCTGAGGCTTGAAGATGGCCAGCAGCACCACCCACAGCACGTACAGGCCCACCAGCATGAAGGCCGGCATGAATGCGCCCTTGTACATGTCGCCCACGCTGCGGCCCAGCTGGTCGGCCATGATGATCAGCACCAGCGACGGCGGGATGATCTGCGCCAGCGTTCCCGAGGCGGCAATGACGCCGCTGGTCAGCGGCCGGCTGTAGCCGTAGCGCAGCATGATGGGCATGGAGATCAGGCCCATGGAGATGACGGAGGCGGCGACCACGCCGGTGGTGGCGGCCAGCAGCGCGCCCACGAAAATCACGGCCAGCGCCAGGCCGCCGCGCAGCGGGCCGAAGACCTGGCCGACCGAGTCCAGCAGATCCTCGGCCATGCCGCTGCGCTCCAGGATCAGCCCCATCAGCGTGAAGAAGGGCACGGCCAGCAGCGTGTCGTTGGCCATGATGCCGATCAGCCGCTCGGGCAGCCAGGCCAGGATGGTGGCGGGAAACACGCCCAGCTCGATGCCCAGCAGGCCGAAGAACAGGCCGCAGGCGCCCAGGCTGAAGGCGACGGGAAAGCCCAGGATCAGGAACAGGGCCAGCCCCGCGAACATGATCGGGGCGAAGTTGGTGGAGATGAATTCCATGGAAAGGGTGCTCCGGTCGGTCGGGCGTTCAGCGGGAAGCGGCCGCGCCGGCCTGGCGCTCCTGCTCGGTCTGCAGGCGCAGGGCTTCGATCAGCGCTTCCTCGTCGCTCTTGTCGGTCAGGCGGCCCATCGGGTCCGGCCCGATGCCCTTCAGGAAGGCGATGCGCTTGATCAGCTCCGACCAGCCCTGCAGCATCAGCAGCGTGAAGCCCAGCGGCAGCGCCACCCACACCGGCCAGCGGATCAGCCCGCCCGGGTTGCCCGAGACCTCACCGGACTCGAAGCGCGTGATCAGCATCGGCACGCCCAGCCACAGCACCAGGATGCACACCGGCGTGAGGAACAGCGCGAAGCCGACGATGTCGATCCACACCTGCGTGCGCTTGGACAGCCGGCTGTTGAGCACGTCGATGCGCACGTGCTCGCGCTGCAGCAGCGTGTAACCCGCGGCGATCAGGAACGACCAGGCGAACAGGTACCACTGCACTTCCAGAAAGGCGTTGGAGCTGTAGTTGAAGATCTTGCGCACCACCGCATTGGCAGCGCTGATGACGGTGGCGGCAAAGATCAGCCAGATGCAATATCGGCCGACGAAAGCGTTCAGCCGGTCGACGGCCCGCGAGAAGGCAAGTAGTGCCTGCATGGTGTCTCCACAGGGTGGTGGGTGCGCACAAAAAAGCCCGGCGCAAGGGGTGGCTGCGCCGCGCTGGAACAAAGACTTACGAGGGCGGCATTCTACGGACTTGCGCGGCTGCCATGCAGGGAATCAAACAGGGTTCAAACCCTTATAGGGAAAGCGCCATAAGCTACTATTTCCATAGCAATAAGGGATTATGCGTACAGACCCGCAAGGTATGGAATGGCTCAGTCGGCCAAGGCCACGCCCTTGACCTGGGCGAACACCAGCTCGCCTTCGGCCAGGGCCAGCTCGCGCCGCGAGCGCGCGGTGATGCGCGCCACCAGCGCCGTGCCACCGGCGTCCAGCCGCACCATCACCTGCCCGGGTGCGTCCGGCGCGATCTGCACGACGCGCGCGGGCAGCACGTTGAGCACGCTGGTGGCCTGCGGGTGGCTGCGCGCCAGGCTCACGTCGCGCGCCAGCACGCGCAGCCGGGCGTCCTCGCCGAGGGCGCGCGCGCGCGGCGTGGCCACGTGCAGCTGTCCCCCTGCAAAGCCCACGGTGAGCAGGTGGTCCTGCCCGTCCCAGGCCTGCACCCGGCCGTGCACCAGTGCCGCGGCGCCGTCACCCGCGGCAAGAGGCAGGTCCAGGCGCGCCATCAGCGCGGCGGGCGCTCCTTGGGCCAGCACGCGCCCGGCGCGCAGCAGCACCAGGTGCGTGGCCAGGCGCGCCACCTCGTCTGCCGAGTGCGTCACGTACAGCATGGGAATGCGCAGCTCGCGCTGCAGCCGCTCCAGGTAGGGCAGCACCTCGGCCTTGCGCGCCGCGTCCAGCGCAGCCAGCGGCTCGTCCATCAGCAGCACGCGCGGGCTCGCCGCCAGCGCCCGGGCAATTGCCACCCGTTGGCGCTCGCCGCCCGACAGCGTCTGCGGCATGCGCGCCAGCAGCGCGGACAGGCCCAGCAGCTCCACTGCATGCTCCAGCGACACGCGCCGCTGCGCCGCGGGCAGCCGCTTCCAGCCGTACTCGATGTTGCGCCGCACATTCAGGTGCGCAAACAGGCTGGCCTCCTGGAACACGTAGCCCAGGGCACGGCGGTGCGTGGGCACCCAGGTGCGGCCGGCGTCCTCCTGCCAGACGTCGCCGTTGACATGCACCGCGCCGCGCGCGCGCTCCAAGCCGGCGATGGCGCGCAGGCAGGTGGTCTTGCCGCAGCCCGACGGGCCGAACAGGGCGGTGACGCCGTCGCCCGGCAGCCGCAGGTCCACGTCCAGCGTAAAGTCGGCGCGCGCCAGTTGCAGGCGCGCGTGGATGCCGGGGCCCGCACTCATCGGCTTTTCCTCGGCTGCAACCACTGCAGCAGCATCAGCACCACGAACGAGAACGCCACCATGCCGCCGGCCAGCCAGTGCGCGTGGCTGTATTCCATGGCTTCCACATGGTCGTAGATCTGCACCGACACCACCCGCGTCACGCCGGGGATGTTGCCGCCCAGCATCAGCACCACGCCGAACTCGCCCACCGTGTGCGCGAACGTCAGGATGGCAGCGGTGATGAAGCCCGGGCGCGCCAGCGGCAGCGCGACGGTGACGAAACGGTCCAGCCGCGCCGCGCCCAGGGTCGCCGCCACCTCCAGCGGCCGGGGCCCCAGCGCTTCGAAGGCGCGCTGCAGCGGCTGCACCGCAAACGGCAGCGAATACACCAGCGAGCCGATGACCAGACCGGCGAAGGTGAAGGGCAGGCGGTGCAGGCCGAGCGCGTCCGTCAGGTGGCCCAGGAAGCCGTTCGGCCCCATGGCCACGAGCAAATAGAAACCGATCACGGTGGGCGGCAACACCAGGGGCAGCGCCACCACCGCGCCCACCGGTCCGCGCCAGCGCGAGCGCGTGTGCGCCAGCCACCAGGCCAGCGGCGTGCACAGCACCAGCAGCAGCGCAGTGGTGATCGCCGCCAGGCGCAGCGTCAGGCGGATGGCGGCCCAGTCTTCGGGGCCCAGGGGGAAAGCAACCACTGCTATTGAAAATGTAGCTGCTCGCGCAGCGTGGACGGGCGCTGGAGGCCTAAAACGTTCCGATTTCGGGCGGGCGTGGCGCGGTGCCCGCTCAGAACGCGTACCCGTACGATTGGATCACGGCGCGCGCCTTTTCCCCGCGCAGGTACTGCATCAACGCGGCCGCTGCGGCGTTGCCCTGGCCGGGCTTGAGCACGATGGCATCCTGGCGGATGGGCGTGTGCAGACTGGCCGGCACCACCCAGGCCGAGCCTTCGCGCAGCTTGCCGTCCTCGGTCACCTGCGACAGCGCGACGAAGCCGAGCGCAGCGTTGCCCGACGCCGCGAACTGGTAGGTCTGGCCGATGTTCTCGCCCTGCACCACGCGGCCCTGCACCTTGTCGGCCAGGTTCATGCGGGCGAGGGTCTCCATGGCGGCCTGCCCATAGGGCGCGAGCTTCGGGTTGGCGATGGCGATGTGGCGCCAGTCGCCCGTTTCCAGCACCTTGCCGTCGGCATCCACGTAGCCCGGTTGCTTGCTCCATAGCACCAGGCGCCCGACGGCGTAGGTGAACCGCGTGGCCGGGTCGCCCAGGCCTTCGCGGCCGATCTTCTCGGGCGTGCGCTCGTCCGCGGCCAGCAGGATGGCGAACGGCGCGCCGTTGGCGACCTGCGCGTAAAACTTGCCGGTGGCGCCGAACGACAGCTGCGCCTTGTGGCCCGTGTCCTGCTCGAACAGTTGCGCAATCTTCTGCATCGGCGCGGTGAAGTTCGCCGCCACCGCCACGGCCACCTCGTCCGCGTGCGCGGCGCACGGCACCAGCGTGGCAAGCATCAGCGCGGACAACCGCCGCTTGGGCAAAATCGACATGCATACCCTTTCGCTATTCATTAATGGAATAGCGGTGGAGTATAGCGATGCGCAGCGCGGCATGATGGCGCGCCATGACCACCGCGCCGCTGCCCCCTTCACTGACCGACGCCCTGGGCCACGGGCCGGCCGACCGCCGGCTGGCCGTGCTGCGCGAGATCGGCCGGGTGGGGTCCATCTCGCAGGCGGCGCGCGAGGTGGGCGTCAGCTACAAGGCCGCCTGGCAGGCGCTGGACACCCTCACCAACCTGGCCGGGGTGCCGCTGGTCGAGCGTGCTGTGGGTGGTGCGGGCGGTGGCGGCGCCCGGCTCACCGCGGCAGGCCACGATCTGCTGGCCGCCGCCGGGGCCATGCACGCCGCGCGCGCCCAGGTGGCAGCGGGCTGGCAGGCGGGCAGCGCCCAGTCCGCGGCGCTGGCGCTTGCGGTGCGCACCAGCATGCGCAACCAGTGGCCGTGCACGGTGCAGGGGCTGCAGCGCAGCGGGCCCCTGGTGCGGGTGCACCTACAGGCCCGCGCCCCCGGCGCCGCCGCGCCTCTGGCGCTGTGGACGCGCATCACCTCCGAAAGCGCGCAGTTGCTGGCGCTCGCGCCGGGGGCGCAGGTACAGGCGCTGTGCAAGGCCACCGCCGTGCAGGTGCTGGCGCCGTCCGCCGCAGCGGCGGCTCCGCCCTTGGTCAACCAGTGGCCGGGGCAGGCCACGAGGGTGGCGCGGGGCGCGCTGGGCGACGAGGTGGCGGCGCTGCTGCCCGGCGGCCTGTCGCTGGTGGGGTTCGCCCCTGCCGGCTCCGGCCTGCGGTCACGCGCGCGGGTCGTTTTGCGGGTGGACGAATCGGCCATCGCCCTGGCCGCGGCCTGAGTGGCGCAGGCCGGCGCGGCCGGCCTGCGCCACCTATGGCGGGGCTGCCGTGGATAGGCGTTTATACATAGGCACTTGTCCCAGTGCGATGCCGCAAGGCGCGCCCTTACGATGCAGCGCAACATACCCCAGGAGACCAGGGTGGTGCCGCTGCTGCTGCAGCGCGCACGACCTGCTTGCCATGAGCGACGTCATTCTCGAAACCTCACACCTCACCAAGGAATTCAAGGGCTTCACCGCCGTGAGCGATGTGAGCCTGGCCGTGCGCCGGGGCTCCATCCACGCACTGATCGGCCCCAACGGCGCAGGCAAGACGACGTGCTTCAACCTGCTGACCAAATTCCTCGAGCCCACCTCCGGCTCCATCCGCTTCAACGGCACGGACATCACCCGCGAGGCGCCGGCGCAGATCGCCCGGCGCGGCGTGATCCGCTCGTTCCAGATCTCGGCGGTGTTCCCCAACCTCACGCTGCTGGAGAACGTGCGCATGGGGCTGCAGCGGCGCCTGGGCACGTCCTACCACTTCTGGCGCAGCGAGCGCAGCTTGCACCAGCTCGATGGCCGCGCCATGGAGCTGCTGGCCGAGGTCGGCCTGGAAGACATGGCGCATGAGGTGACCGTGAACCTGCCCTATGGCCGCAAGCGTGCGCTGGAGATCGCCACCACGCTGGCCATGGAGCCCGAGCTGATGCTGCTGGACGAGCCCACGCAGGGCATGGGCCACGAGGACGTGGACCGCGTCACGCAGCTCA
>NZ_DAMCAM010000097.1:0-6343 GCF_032059615.1 Melaminivora sp.
CACGCGGCCGAAGCCGAACTGGCAGGCGGGCAGGACGATGGCGAACTCCTCGCCGCCCCAGCGCGCCAGGCTGTCCATGGGGCGCAGGCATTCTTCCAGCGTGCGCGCCACCGACTTGAGCACTTGGTCGCCGACGCTGTGGCCATGCGCGTCGTTGACGTATTTGAAGCGGTCGATGTCCAGCATCAGCAGCAGCGCCGCCTCGCCCGAGCGGGCCACGCGGTCGAGCTCGCTCTCCAGTACGTTCTGCAGGTGGCGGCGGTTGGACAGTCCGGTCAGCGGGTCCTTCAGCGACAGGTCGCACAGCCCGTCGAGCAGGGTCTGCAGATAGTCACGGGGCGTTTTGTCGTGCAGCCGGGCCTGAGGCCCCAGCGCCTGGGCCACCAGCGCGTGCGCCGTGGTCAGTTGCAGGTCTCGCAGGTGAACGGGGGCAGAGATCGCGGAAGTGGACACGAAGTGAGGCGGAAATGACCGGCAAGTGTATCAGTGCGCCACCGCGGGCTCCGGCGCCGGGCGGGCTGCCTGCAGCGCGGCGATAGCCTCCGCGTCGGTGCGGTGGATGTGCAGGTTGGGGCTCTCGGGCAGGGCACCGGCGCACTCCAGCGTGCGCTGCACCGGCAGTTTCAGGCCCGCCACCACCAGATGCCCGCCGCGCCCGCTGACCAAGGCGAACAGGCGGCTGAAGGCCTCGACGCCGGTCACATCGATGCGGTTGATGGGCAGGGCGAACAGGCACAGAGTGTCGATCTCGGGGCGCGCCGCCAGCTCGTCGGCCACACGCCGCTCCAGGGCGCTGGCCGAGGCGAAGTCCAGCTCGGCGTCCATGCGCAGCGCCAGCACGCCCGGAGCCAGCGGCGCGAGCTGCCACAGGTGGCGGTCGCGCAGGCTGCCGTCCGGGTGCAGGCCGACCTCGATGATGCGCGGGTGCAGGCGCTGGTAGAGGAAGTGCGACAGGTTGAGCACCAGCCCCACCAGCACGCCCCAGTACAGTCGCGGCGCGCTGGCCAGCGTCAGCGCGAAGGTGACCAGGCCGATCACGGTCTCGACCCGCGAGACCGGCCACAGCTTGAGCATGCCCATGGGGCGGATCAGGCTGGTGATGGCCGTGACCACCACCGCCGCCAGCACCGCCTGCGGCACGTGGTAGAGCGCCGGCGTGAGCCACAGCAGCGTGGCCAGCACCAGCAGCAGGGCAAAGAGCGTGGCCCAGCCGCTCCTGGCGCCCGCGTACAGGTTGATGGCCGAGCGCGAGAACGAGGCGCTGGTGGCAAAGCTGCCGCACAGGCCGGCGCTGACCTTGGCCATGCCGTGGGCGATCAGGTCCTGGTTCTCGTTCCAGCGCGTGCCGCCGCGGCTGTGCTCGACCTTGGCGCTCGAGGCCGTCTCCAGAAAGCTCACCAGCATCACCACCAGCGCTGGCAGGGCCAGCTCCTGCAGCTCACCCCAGGCCAGCCATTCGGGCAGGTACAGCGACGGCAGCCCGGCGGGCACCGGGCCGACCACGGCGCCGCCGGCGTCCGCCAGACCCATGGCCCAGCTGGTGAAGGCCGCCAGCGCGATCACCACGATGGCCGCTGGAAAGCCCGGGCGCCAGCGCCGCGCCAGCACCAGCAGCGCCAGGCTGCCCAGGCCGAAGGCCATGGCGCGCAGGTCGAAGTGGTGCAGCGACGGCGCGTCCCACAGTGCCAGCCAGGTGGTGCGCAGGCCCAGCAGCGCGGGTAGTTGTGACAAGAGGATCAGGATGGCCGCGGCCTGCGTGAAGCTGCCCAGCACGGGAGACGTCACCAGGTTGAGCAGCCAGCCAAAGCGCACCACGCCCAGCGTGAGCTGCACCAGCCCGGCCAGGATGGCCATCCACGCGGCCAGGCGCACCCACTGGGCGCTGCCGGGCTCGGCCAGGCCGGTGAGCGAGGCGCCTATCAAGAGGCTGGTCAGCGCCGTGGGGCCCACGCCCAGGCGGGTGGACGAGCTCCACAGCACGGCGACCAGCGCCGGCACCAGCGAGGCGTAGATGCCGGTCACCAGCGGCATGCCTGCCAGGTGGGCATAGGCCACGCCCTGGGGCACCAGCATCAGGCCCACGGTCATGCCGGCCCAGAACTCGCCGCGCAGCAGCTCGGCCGAGGGCCGGGGCCAGCCCAGGAAGGGGAACCAGCGACGCAGGAGCGCAAGAGTCATGGGGGGCATTGTCACGCGGCCGGGCCGCGCCTGCCGTGGCAGCTGCCCTTGTCCTACCGGTGTTTCAGCGCTCTCCCACCGCACCCACGGTGCGGGCGTTTTTACAGTTCCGGGCATGTCCAACGCAAGGAGAACAACCATGAACAGCATCCCTTCCAGGCCAGCCCCCGCATGGCGTGCCGCAGCACTGGCCACGGCCACCGTCCTGGCCATGGGCTTGGCTGCATGCAACAAGAACGACGACCGCACGGCCGGCCAGAAGCTGGACTCGGCCATCGACCGGACCGAGCAGGCGGCGCAGGACGCCAAGCTGCGCACCGAGGAAGCAGCGCGCGAGGCCAGGGCGGACATCAAGGAGTCGGCCCATGATGCCAAGGTGCGCACCGAGGAGGCGTCGCGCGACGCTGGCGAGCGCATGCGCGAGGCAGGCGAAAACCTGAAGGCTGAAACGCGCGAGGTCACGGCCAACGCCAAGGGCGCCGTGGAGGACGCCGGCATCACCGCCCGTGTGAACGCCGGACTGGCCAAGGATGCCGAGTTGAGCGCCATCCGTATCGACGTGGACACCAAGGACGGCGTGGTGACGCTGAGCGGTCCCGTCAAGAACGAACAGGCCCGTGAGCGCGCCACGCAGATCGCGCGCGGCGTCGATGGCGTGGGCCGTGTGGTCAACAACCTGAACATCACGCCGGGTTCGTGACACGGCAGGGAAGGGGCCTGCGGGCGCTACCATGCGCCGATGAGCCAGCAGCCCCTCTCCTTGCCCACCCGGCTTGTCCACCACGACTACACCCCCCCTGCGGGGTTCGAGGCGCCGCAGCCGGCGGTACACAAGGCCTCGACCGTGTTTTTCCCGAGCGTTGCCGCGCTGCGCGGGCGCAGCTGGAAGGACAGAGGCGGCTACACCTACGGCTTGCACGGCACGCCCACCACCTTCCGGCTCGAAGAGCGCATCGCCACCCTCGAGGGTGGCCAGCAGTGCCTGCTGGCGCCCAGCGGGCTCGCGGCCATCTCCACGGTGGCGCTGTCGCTGCTGCGCCAGGGCGACGAGGTGCTGATCCCCGACAACGCCTACGGCCCGAATAGAACCCTGGCCGAGGGCGAGCTGGCGCAGTACGGTATCACGCACCAGTGCTTCGACCCGCTCGACGTGCAGGACCTGGAGCGCCGCATCGGCGAGGGCACCCGCCTGGTGTGGCTGGAGGCGCCGGGCTCGGTCACCTTCGAATTCCCCGACCTGGTCGCACAGGTGCGCGCCTGCCGCGAGCGCGGCGTGCTAAGCGCGCTGGACAACACCTGGGGCGCGGGCCTGGCCTTTGCACCCTTCGACCTGCTGGGCGATGCCAGCCTCGGGGTGGACATCTCCGTGCACGCGCTCACCAAATACCCCAGCGGCGGTGGCGACGTGCTCATGGGCAGCATCACCACGCGCGACGAGGCATTGCACCAGCGCCTGAAGGCCACGCACATGCGCCTGGGCGTGGGCGTGGGCGCCAACGACGTCGAAGCCGTGCTGCGCTCGCTGCCCAGCCTGGAGCTGCGCTACCGCGCCCACGACCGGGCCGCGCGCGAGCTGGCGCGCTGGCTGGTGCAGCAGCCGGCGGTGGCCCAGGTGCTGCACCCGGCGCTCGAAGGCTCGCCTGGCCACGAGCACTGGCGCGCGCTGTGCGGCGGCTCTGCGGGCGGCGAGGGACTGGCCGCCGGGCTGTTCAGCGTGGTCTTCGACGCGCGCCACGGCCAGGAGCGGGTCGATGCCTTCTGCGACCGCCTGAAACTGTTTCGCCTGGGCTTCAGCTGGGGCGGGCCCATGAGTCTGGTCGTGCCGTACGAGCTGCGCTCCATGCGCGCGCGGCCCACGCCACAGCTGGCCGACGGCACGGTGGTGCGCCTGTGCGTGGGGCTGGAGGCGGTCGATGACCTGCGCGCCGACCTTGAGCAGGCGCTGGCGTACGCATTCGGTAACCCCTGAGCGGCCCCGGCGCGACCGGGATGGGTGATTACCTGGATGCCGGGCAACGGCCGGGGCTTTAAGGTGGCTGCGTCATCCACTGCCGCCGCAACCGCGGCCCCGCGCCATGATGGACTCGACCGCCCCCCGTGCCCCTGCGGCCGCACCGGCCACCCAGCTGCGCCCGCTGCATTGGCGCCAGCCCTTCGAATGGCTGGCCCGCGGCGCCTCCGACCTGCTGCACGCGCCCGGCATTGCGCTGTTCTACGGCCTGTGCTTCTGGGCCATGGCGCTGCTGCTGGGCTGGGTTTTTCGCGCGCAGCCCGAATACACCATGTCGCTGGCCAGCGGCTGCCTGCTGGTCGGGCCCTTCCTGGCCATGGGCCTGTATGAGGCCAGCCGCCGGCGCGAGGCCGGCCTGCCGCCCAGCCTGGGCCAATCGCTGACCTGCTGGGACAGCCACATGGGCAGCATGGCCATGCTGGTGCTGGTGCTCATCGTGCTGGAGCTGCTCTGGGGCCGGGCGTCGCTGGTGGTCTTCGCCGTGTTTTTCAACACCGGCATGCCGTCCACCACGGGCGTGGTGCAGGCCGTGTTCAACCCGCAGAACTGGCAGTTCGTCATGGCCTACGCGGCCGTCGGCGGGCTGTTCGCGGCGCTGGTGTTCTCGTTCACCGCGGTGGCCATTCCCATGATCCTGGACCGCGACACCGACGCCCTGACGGCTGCCCTCACCAGCATGCGCATGGTGCTGGACAACCCCGGCGTGATGCTGCTGTGGGGCGCGCTGATCACGCTGCTGGTGGCCGTGTCGTTGTGGCTCTGGGGCGCGGGGCTGCTGCTGACCGGGCCGCTGCTGGGCCACGCCACCTGGCATGCCTACCGCGCGGCGCTGGCGGCGCCTGAGCCGCCGGTGGAGACAAACAGGCCTTGAGCGCGCAGGCCGGTCGCGCCGGCAGGCGCCCTTTTCAGCGCAGCAGGGGCTGCAGATGCGGCCAGACGTTGTCCAGCATCAGCGGCTGGGCCTGGGCCGTGGGGTGGATGCGGTCGGGCTGGAACAGCCGCGTCGGGTCCGGGCCGTCGGCCACGCCCTGCAGGAAGAACGGCACCAGGGCGGCCTTGCGCTGGCGGGCCACGGTCTCGAACACGGCGGAGAAGCGGCGCGCATAGTCGGCGCCGAAGTTGGGCGGGATCTGCATGCCCACAAGCAGCACCCGCGTGCCCGCCTGCTGCGCCAGCTGCACTATCTGCGAGAGGTTGCGCTCGGTGCCGACCAACGGCAGGCCGCGCAGGGCGTCGTTGCCGCCCAGCTCCACGATGACGTGCGTGGGCCGGTGGCTCTGCAGCAGCGCGGGCAGGCGGGCCAGGCCCCCGGCGGTGGTGTCGCCGCTGATGCTGGCGTTGATCACGCGGGCACCGATGCGCTCGGCGTCCAGGCGCTGTTCCAGCAGGGTCACCCAGCCCGTGCCGCGCGCCAGGCCGTATTCGGCGCTGAGCGAGTCGCCCACGACCAGGATGACGGGTGCGCCAGAGCCTTTTGCCGACTGCGCCCGAGAGGGCAGGGCGGCGCCCAGCAGGGCGGCAGCCGCCGCCGCGATACAGTCGCGCCGAGTCGTCCGTCTGTCGTTGTTCACCGCATTCCTTCCCTGATCTGCATGTCCCAGCCGCCCCGCGAACCCGCCGCGCCGCCCCTCGTCGAGGTGCGGCACCTGTACAAATCCGTGACCGATTCGGGCGGCACGCTGGACATTCTGCAGGACATCCATTTCACCCTGCCGGCGTGCCAGACGCTGGCCATCGTGGGCGCCTCGGGCTCGGGCAAGAGCACGCTGCTGTCGCTGCTGGCCGGCCTGGACACGCCCACGCGCGGCACGGTGCTGCTGGCCGGACAGGACCTGTTCGCGCTGGACGAGGACCGCCGCGCCGCGCTGCGCGCGCGCCAGGTGGGCTTCGTGTTCCAGAGCTTTCAGCTCATGGCGCACCTCACGGCGCTGGAGAACGTGATGCTGCCGCTGGAGCTGGCGGGCCTGCGCGACGCGCGCCGGCGCGCGACCGACATGCTGGCCCGCGTGGGCCTGGGCGCACGCCTGGGGCACTACCCCAGGCTGCTGTCCGGCGGCGAGCAGCAGCGCGTGGCGCTGGCGCGTGCCTTCGTGGTGCAGCCGGCCGTGCTGCTGGCCGACGAGCCCACGGGCAGCCTGGACTTTGCCACCGGCG
>NZ_DAMCAM010000098.1:0-5583 GCF_032059615.1 Melaminivora sp.
GGCTGATGATGATCGACGAGGTGCAGTGCGGCATGGGCCGCACCGGCAAGTGGTTTGCCCACCAGTGGGCGGGCATCCTGCCCGACGTGATGCCGCTGGCCAAGGGCCTGGGCTCGGGCGTGCCGATCGGCGCAGTGGTCGCCGGCCCCAAGGCCGCCAGCATCTTCGGCCCGGGCAACCACGGCACGACCTTCGGTGGCAACCCGCTGGCCATGCGCGCGGGCGTCGAGACCATCCACATCATGGAAGAGGACGGCCTGCTGGCCAACGCCGCCGCCGTGGGCGAGCACCTGAAGGCCGCGCTGGCGCGTGCCTTTGCCGGCGTGGACGGCGTGGTGGAGGTGCGCGGCCAGGGCCTGATGCTGGGCGTGGAGCTGACGCGCCCCTGCGGCGTGCTGGTGCAGCGCGCGGCCGAGGCGGGCCTGTTGATCTCGGTCACCGCCGACAGCGTGATCCGCCTGGTGCCGCCGCTGATCCTGACGCAGGCGGAGGCCGACGAGATCGTGGCGCTGCTGGCGCCCCTGGTGCGCGACTTTCTGGCGGAAGGGGCGTGAGCACCATGGCCCTCAGGCACTACCTGCAGTTCAGCGACTTCACGGCTGACGAGTACCACTACCTGTTCGAGCGCGCGGCCGCCATCAAGGCCAAGTTCAAGAACTACGAAAAATACCATCCGCTCACCGACCGCACGCTGGCCATGATCTTCGAAAAAGCCAGCACGCGCACCCGCGTGAGCTTCGAGGCCGGCATGTACCAGCTCGGCGGCTCGGTGGTGCACCTGACCACCGAGGGCAGCCAACTCGGGCGCGCCGAGCCCATCGAGGACTCGGCCAAGGTCATCAGCCGCATGGTGGACCTGGTCATGATCCGCACCTTCGAGCAGACCAAGATCGAGGCCTTTGCCGCCAACTCGCGCGTGCCGGTCATCAACGGCCTGACCAACGAGTTTCATCCCTGCCAGATCCTGGCCGACCTCTTCACCTTCATCGAGCGGCGCGGCTCGATCGCCGGCAAGACGGTGGCCTGGGTGGGCGATGGCAACAACATGGCCAATACCTGGCTGCAGGCGGCAGAGCTGCTGGACTTCCGCGTGCACGTCAGCACGCCGCGCGGCTACGAGATCGATGAAAAATTGGCCGTGGGCCCAGGCGGCACGCGGAGTGATTGCTATCAATTTTTCAGCAGCCCGAAGGACGCCTGCCGCGGCGCCGACCTGGTCACCACCGACGTGTGGACCAGCATGGGCTTCGAAGCCGAGAACGAGGAGCGCCGCCGCGCCTTCGCCGACTGGTGCGTGGACGAGGACATGATGGCCGTGGCGCAGCCGGACGCGCTGTTCATGCACTGCCTGCCGGCACACCGCGGCGAGGAGGTGACGGCCGAGGTCATCGACGGCCCCCAGTCCGTCGTCTGGGACGAGGCGGAAAACCGGATGCATGTGCAGAAGGCACTCATAGAGTACCTTCTGCTCGGCCGGGTGGATTGAAAAGCCAGCCGGTCGGCGCGCAGCGCGCAGACGGTTTGGGCGCAGCCAAAACCGGATGCATGTGCAGAAGGCACTGATGGAGTACCTTCTACTCGGCCGGGTGGTCTGATCCTTTACGCCCTCTCCCGCCAGCGGGAGAGGGAGCCACAGATGCATCGGGCCCTGGCTTCCGAAGCCCTCATTCACCCGCCGGTGCCGGATAGCGCACGGCCCCGCCCTCATCCACCACCGCCCCGGGCGTCATCTTCACCGGCTCGATGCGCCCGGCGCCCATGATGTGGAACACCTCCTCGCCACGGGCCACCAGCCAGTCCGCGACGATGCGCCGGTGGCAACGCCACCAGACAGCCTCCGAGCACATGAAGGCTACGCGCTCGCGGCGCCCCAGGGCCACCAGCTCGGCCAGCCCCTCCTCGAAAGGCGGGGTAAGCGCATAGTCGGCGTAGCGGTGAAAGCTCGCGTTGGTCCAGAAGCCGTTGACGTCCCGCTCCACGCCCGCCACCTTGCCGCGCAGCCCGCCCAGGCGCGCCAGATGCTCATACGCCACCCCGTGGGGTGCCAGCGCCTCGGGCATCGCGTCCTGGTTGAACTGCGGATTGGCGCGTGAGCGCGGGATCTTGCGGATGTCCACCACGCGTTGCACGCCGGCCGGCTCGAGCAGCAGCAAAAATTCCTCCAGGCTGCGGCTGGAGTGGCCAATGGTGAAGAACGGCAGGTGCGCGCTCATGGCAGCTTGTGCAGCGCACTGCCCTTGTGCGCGGCGATGTGGTCGGTCTTGTCGCTCTGGATTTCGTACTGGGGCTCGTCCTCGCTGGCGCGATGGATATGGCCTTTGTAGTCAAAATCGCGGGTGTGCACGGCAATGATCCTGCCGCTCACGTGGCCCGCCTCGGAATTCCAGCGCACGTGGTCGCCCACCTTGAATTTCGCCACCATCTCCCAGCCCTTTCCTTCGTGTTGATGCCCATCGGCTCCGCGCCCTGCACGGGGGCGCCCCTGAACGCCTACCAGCTCGTCCTGGTGCATCCGCCGCACCCCCCAGGCCGGCACGCCTGAGCCATCCCGCGCGGGTGGCCCTCCCCTGCCCTGGCGCTCCGCCAGGGCGCCCGGCGCCGCCGCAGTGCGCGCCGGGCCGTCCCTCCCGTCTTTTTTCCCTGGAGTTGCCCGGCCATGTCCGAGAACGTCCACCCGTGCCTTGCCTGTGGCGCCTGCTGCCACCAGTACCGCGTCGAATTTTCTGTCTATGAACTCGCCAGCATGGGAGGCAGTGTGCCGGACGCCCTGGCGCACGAGGTCAGCGGAAACCGCTGGCGCATGAACGGCACGGCCGCGCATCCGGTGCGCTGCGAGGCGCTCATGGGGCGCTGTGGCGAGCTGTCGATCTGCACCATCTACCAGGAGCGCCCTTCCGTCTGCCGTGCCTTCGAGATGGGCAGCGACCGCTGCGACGAGGCCCGCGCCGCCCACGGCCTGGCGCCGGTGGCCACCTGGACGGTGTTCGCATGACGCACCCCTGCCTGGCCTGCGGCGCCTGCTGCGCCAGCTTTCGCGTGGACTTTGCCGTGCAGGAGACCGAGGAGCTGGGCGGCAGCGTGCCTCAGGGCCTGGTGGTGCCGGTCACTGCGCAGGTGGCGCGCATGCGCGGCACCGACCATGCCCGACCGCGCTGCGCCGCGCTCACCGGGCAGCCGGGGCGGCGGGTGGCCTGCGGCATCTATGAGTGGCGCCCCTCGCCTTGCCAGGAGTTCGAGGCCTTGTCACCAGCGTGCCAACGGGCCCGCGCCCGCCATGGCCTGCCACCCCTGCGGCCTGAGTGAACCAGGTGTTTTCGGCGTCAAACCGTTGTCTGCCAACGGATTTATGCTATTTTTTTTGATTCATGGCGTGCCATGCCCGGGCGGCAGCGCCCGTGGTCACGGCTGCCGCGCCGCCTCGATCTGCGCGACGATGCGCACCTTCCTAGTGAAGCCCATGTCGATGGCGTAGTCCACGCCAAAGGCCGTGCGGTCGATGGTGGCCTCGAAATCGCCGCCGCACACTTCGCGCTTGAGGATGGGACTGTCGTAGCAGCGGAACTGCCGGGCCGTGAAGGTGACGGGCTGGGTTTTGCCCTTGATGGTCAGGC
Organism: Melaminivora sp.; assembly: GCF_032059615.1. Lineage (NCBI taxonomy): Bacteria > Pseudomonadati > Pseudomonadota > Betaproteobacteria > Burkholderiales > Comamonadaceae > Melaminivora > Melaminivora sp. The sequence continues at coordinate 3,612 of NZ_DAMCAM010000098.1, forward strand.
TGCCGGCCACGGACTTGACCTGGTCCCCTTCGAAAGTGAAGCGCTCGCCGACGAAGCGCGCGGTGGGGTGGCGGGCAGCGTCCAGGATCTCTGCGCTCTGCAGGTGCTTCTCGAACGAGGGCACGCCCACGTTGACCGAGCCGATCTCCAGCGTCACGTCCACCTTGCCGGTCTGTGCGGCCCGGTCCAGCTGCACCGTGCCCTGCACCTTGTCGAACCGGGCGCGGATCACGCTGGCGCCGAAGTGGTCGATCTGGAAGGTGGCGAAGGTGTGGTCCGGGTCGGTGACGTAGTTGACGGGTTCGGCGTGGACGGCCGCGGCGCCCAGCAGGGCTGCGGCGGCGGCCAGCGCAGACAGGGTGTTTCGTGAAAACATGGCTCGGGTCCTTCAGAAAACAGCACTAGGGAAACGGGCCGCCGGCCCGAACGAAGCGGCCCGGGTGGCCCGCACAACCAGACCACTGTAGCGCCGGCCGCGCGCCCCGTTCTGCCAGCGCATGCCGCGTGTTCGCGTGGGCCCGGGGCGCGGGCATGCCATCATTGCGCCTGGCGCTGCCGCCGCTTTCCTTCCCCGTTCTGCCTGCCGCTGCTTCCCCATGAACCCCACGCCCGCCACCACCCCCATCATCTATGGCACCGAAGACGTGCTGATTTCCCTGTGCAACTCGGTCACTCGCGTGCTGTCGGTGGCCATGCAGGGCCCGGTCCACTATTCGGCCATGGTGCAGCGCATCACCAAGACCTGCCTGAAGCCCGACATCGGCTGCTTCGTGCTGTTCGACGGCGGCTTCTCCGGCCTGGTCATCATCAATTTCTCGGCCGCCGCCGCCATGGAAATCTACGAGCGCTACATGCTCAGCATGGGCATGGCGCGTGCAGACCTGGCGCGGTCCTTCACCTCGGACGAGGTGAGCAACGTCATGGGCGAGCTGATGAACCAGGTGGTGGGCGACTTCGCCAGCAAGGTGCGCCGCGAGCTGCAAACCCACATCACCCAGAACCAGCCCAAGATGCTGGCGCTGAACCAGCCCGTGGTGCTGAGCGTGGACGCCAACCTGGACATGCCCGAGGCGCGCCGCGTCACGTTCTACACCGACAACAACAACATCTTCTACCTGGAGCTGGCGATCGACCGCACCCAGTTCATCAAGCTCTACGACTTCGAGCCCCAGGAGGCGCCCGACCCCGACGCGCTGATGGCCCAGGTGACCAGCGGCGCGGCTCCGGCGGCGCCAGCGGCTGCGCCTGCCGCGGGCGACGACGACACCGAGGCGCTGCTGCGTTCGCTCGGCATGTGACGGGCCTGCGGGGCGGCAGCGACGCCTCTCCGTCCTACAGACGGCACCCGCCCGGGCCGACGCGCCACAGCCCTGTGCGGGCTAGGCTGGCCCGGACACGACTTCGGGAGCCCGACATGCCTTCTTCCGCCTGGAGCGCCAAACGCGAGCGCCAGTACGAACACATCAAGAGCAGCGCCGAGAAACGCGGCGAGAGCGAGAAACGCGCCGAGGAAATCGCCGCGCGCACCGTCAACAAGGAGCGCGCCCAGCACGGCGAGGCCAAGACGGCCAGCGCCCAGACCCTGAGAGACACGCCGGCGCCCGTGCGCGGCGGCCACCGCTCCCACAGCGGCGCCCAGGGCCGCACGCGCGACCAGCTCTACGAGGACGCGCGGCGCAAGAACATCGCCGGTCGCTCGAAGATGAACAAGGCCGAGCTGGCCCGCGCCGTCGGCGCCTGAGAGGCGCTTACAATCACGCCCTCCCCGCCGGAAGGGTGGCAGAGTGGTCGATTGCAGCGGTCTTGAAAACCGCCGATGGGCAACCATCCGTGGGTTCGAATCCCACCCCTTCCGCCACGCCGGGCGAACAAAAAAACCGCAGCCAGTGGCTGCGGTTTTTGTTTTCCAGACAAGAAAGCGTCAGATCTTCACGCTGTTCATGTACTGGTTGAACGGGAACTCGGAGAAGCG
>NZ_DAMCAM010000099.1:0-5313 GCF_032059615.1 Melaminivora sp.
GGCGTGCTGCTGCACGTCGATGCCGCGCAGGCCACGGGCAAGGTCGAGATCGACGTCAAGACGCTGCCGGTGGACCTGATGAGCCTGGCCTCGCACAAGACCTACGGCCCCAAGGGCATCGGCGCGCTGTACGTGCGCAGAAAGCCCCGCGTGCGCCTGGAGGCGCAGATGCACGGCGGCGGCCACGAGCGCGGCATGCGCTCGGGTACGCTGCCCACCCACCAGATCGTCGGCATGGGCGAGGCCTTTCGCATCGCCGGCGAGGAAATGACCCGCGACGGCGAGCGCGTGCGCGCCCTGCAGCAGCGCCTGCTGGACGGCCTGAAGGACATCGAGCAGGTCTTCATCAACGGCGACCTCGAGCAGCGCGTGCCGCACAACCTGAACATCAGCTTCAACTACGTCGAGGGCGAGTCGCTGATCATGGGCATCAAGGGCCTGGCCGTGTCCTCGGGCTCGGCCTGCACCTCGGCCAGCCTGGAGCCCAGCTACGTGCTGCGGGCGCTGGGCCGCAGCGACGAGCTGGCGCACAGCAGCCTGCGCATGACGATTGGCCGCTTCACGACCGAGGAAGAAATCGATTACGCCGTGCAGACCATCCGCCACAACGTGGCCAAGCTGCGCGAACTCTCGCCGCTGTGGGAGATGTACCAGGATGGTGTCGATCTGAGCACCATCCAGTGGGCAGCCCACTGAGCGCGGCGGAACAGCAAAAAGGAGAACGAATCATGGCTTACTCTGACAAAGTGATCGACCACTACGAGAACCCGCGCAACGTGGGCTCGTTCGACAAGGGCGACGAGACGGTGGGCACCGGCATGGTGGGCGCGCCCGCCTGTGGCGACGTGATGAAGCTGCAGATCAAGGTCAACCCCGATACCGGCGTGATCGAGGACGCGCGCTTCAAGACCTATGGCTGCGGCTCGGCCATTGCGTCGTCGTCGCTGGTCACCGAATGGGTCAAGGGCAAGACGCTGGACGAGGCGGCGCAGCTCAAGAACAGCGCCATCGCCGAAGAGCTGGCCCTGCCGCCGGTGAAGATCCACTGTTCCATCCTGGCCGAGGACGCCATCAAGGCGGCCGTCAACGACTACAAGGCCAAGCACGGCGTGGCAGCCGCCGCCGAGCCGGCCTGAAGGGGGCAGGAGCCGCCATGGCCATCACCCTGACCGAAGCCGCTGCCCGCCACGTCAGCCGCTACCTGGCGCGCCGGGGCAAGGGCCTGGGCGTGCGCCTGGGCATCAAGACCACGGGCTGCTCGGGCCTGGCCTACAAGCTCGAGTATGTGGACGAGCCCCAGCCCGAGGACATCGTCTTCGAGGAGCATGGCGTGAAGGTGCTGATCGACCCCAAGAGCCTGGCCTACATCGACGGCACCGAACTCGACTTCGTGCGCGAGGGGCTCAACGAGGGGTTTCGCTTCAACAACCCCAACGAGCGCGACCGCTGCGGCTGCGGCGAGAGCTTCCGCGTCTGAGAAAATCGCGCCGCCGCGCCCCAAGGCGTGGCCCCAACCGCCACTGCCCCGAGCGGCTCTGGCGGTTTTTCATTGCCATGGCTATCAAAAACATAGCTAAATGTCTTTGATGTTTCTTGCTTTGCGGATGAAAACACTCGCAAAGCAAGCTTTGACCAGGGCCTGTTGCTCTCTTTTTGTATGAACCTCCAATCCGACGACTTCGAACTCTTCGGCCTGCCGCGCCGCTTCGCGCTCGACCCGGCCGAACTGGCCGCGCGCTGGAAGGAGCTGCAGCGCCAGGCCCACCCCGACCGCGCGGCAGCCCAGGGCGCGGCTGCGCAGCGCGTGGCCATGCAGTGGTCGGTGCGCATCAACGAGGCCTGGCAGCGGCTCAAGGACCCGCTCAGGCGCGCCGCCTACCTGTGCGAGCTCAACGGCGCGCCCATCCGCGCCGAGGACAACACGGCCATGCCGGCGCAGTTCCTGATGCAGCAGATGCAGTGGCGCGAGGCGCTGGAGGACGCGCAGCAGCCCGCGGCATTGGATGCGCTGGACGACGAGACCGAGGCCGCACGCCGCCAGGCCATTGAGCGCCTGGCCACGCTGATCGACGGGCAGGGCGACTGGGCGGCGGCGGCGCGCGAGGTCAGAGCCCTCATGTTCATTGCGCGATTCGCCCGCGACATCGAGGCGCGGCGGGAGCAGCTGGGACAATAGCCGCCGCCCCGCAACCCGCCCTCGTTGGCACCTACAACAACCACAACCATGGCGCTTTTGCAAATCTCCGAACCCGGCCAGGCCCCCGATCCGCACCAGCGGCGCATCGCCATTGGCATCGACCTGGGCACCACGCACTCGCTGGTGGCTGCCGTGAGGAACGGCGTGGCCGAATGCCTGCCGGACGCCGAAGGCCGCGTGCTGCTGCCCTCGGTGGTGCGCTACCTGGAGGGCGGCCGCAGCCAGATCGGCCACGCGGCGCTGGCCATGCAGCAGGCCGACGCGGCCAACACCATCGCCTCGGCCAAGCGCTTCATGGGCCGCGCGCTGGCCGACGTGGCCGGGCGTGAGCGCCTGCCCTATGCGTTCGAGGCGCCCGAGGCCGGGCAGGGCATGCTGACCCTGCGCACCGCCGCCGGCGCCAAGTCGCCCGTGGAGGTGAGCGCCGAGATCCTGGCCACGCTGCGCCAGCGCGCCGAGGACACCTTCGACAGCGACATCCACGGCGCCGTCATCACCGTGCCGGCCTATTTCGACGACGCCCAGCGCCAGGCCACCAAGGACGCGGCGCGCCTGGCGGGCGTCGAGCTGCTGCGCCTGATCAACGAGCCCACGGCCGCGGCCATCGCCTACGGGCTGGACAACGGCTCCGAAGGCATCTACGCCGTCTATGACCTGGGCGGCGGCACCTTCGACATCTCCATCCTGCGCCTGACGCGCGGCATCTTCGAGGTGATCGCCACCGGCGGCGACTCGGCCCTGGGCGGCGACGACTATGACGCGGCGCTGGCGGCCTGGGCGCTGGCCCGGTTGGGCCTTGCGGCCGCCACCGCCGGCGACAAGGCCGCCGTGCGCCTGGCCGCGCGCGCCTGCAAGGAGGCGCTGACCGACGCGCCCGCGGCGCCGTTCGAAGCCGAGCTCTCCGGCGGCCCGGTGCGGCTGCAGGTCAGCCGCGAGGACTTCGACAGCGCCACCGCGGCGCTCACCCAGCGCTCGCTGGCGGCGGTGCGCCGGGCGCTGCGCGACGCGCACATCGAGCGCCGCGAGGTGCAGGGCGTGGTGCTGGTGGGTGGCTCCACCCGCATGCCGCAGGTGCGCGAGGCCGTGGCCGAGTTTTTCGGCCGCCCGCCGCTCACCAACCTCAACCCCGACGAGGTGGTGGCGCTGGGCGCGGCCATCCAGGCCAACCAGCTGGCCGGCAACGACACGGCGGGCGACCTGCTGCTGCTGGACGTGGTGCCGCTGTCGCTGGGGCTGGAGACCATGGGCGGCCTGGTCGAGCGCATCATCGGCCGCAACGAGACCATCCCCACCGCCCGCGCGCAGGACTTCACCACCTACCAGGACGGCCAGACCGCCCTGGCCCTGCACGTGGTGCAGGGCGAGCGCGATCTGGTGCAGGACTGCCGCAGCCTGGCGCGCTTCGAGCTGCGCGGCATCCCGCCCATGGCGGCGGGCGCGGCGCGCATCCGCGTCACCTTCACGGTGGATGCCGACGGCCTGCTGGGCGTGAGCGCCCAGGAGCTGACCAGCGGCGTGCAGGCGCGCATCGACGTGAAACCCTCCTACGGCCTGTCGGACGAGGAGATCGCGCGCATGCTGCAGGAGGGCTTTGCCACCGCCGAGGTGGACAAGCAGGCCCGGGCGCTGGCCGAGGCGCGGGTCGATGCCGACCGGCTGCTGCTGGCCACCGACAGCGCCCTGCAGGCCGACGGCGACGTGCTCGCACCCGCCGAGCGCGCCGAGATCGATGCGCTGATGCAGGAGTTGCGCCAGCTGCTGGCCCAGGCGCAGGACGCGGCCGCCATCGAGGCCGGCGCCAAGCGGCTGGCCAGCGGCACCGAGGCCTTTGCCGCCCGGCGCATGAACCGCGGCATCCGCCAGGCGCTGGCCGGGCGCAGCGTGGACGCCCTCTGACCGGCCCGCCAAGCGCCAGCCCCCCTTCAAGCATCTCATCCCTTACTCGCACATGCCCGTCATCAAAATCCTGCCCCATCCCCAGTACTGCCCCGAGGGCACGCAGATCAGCGCGCCCGCCGGCACCTCGATCTGCGAGGCGCTGCTGGACAACGGCATCAACATCGAGCACGCCTGCGACATGAGCTGCGCCTGCACGACCTGCCACGTCATCGTGCGTGAGGGCTTCGACTCGCTCAATGAGTCGGAGGAGGAAGAGGACGACCTGCTCGACCGCGCCTGGGGCCTGGAGCCGCAGTCGCGCCTGTCCTGCCAGGCCATCCTGGCGCAGAGCGACCTGACGGTGGAGATCCCCAAATACACCATCAACCACGCGCGGGAAAACAACTGATGCGCCAGATCGTCCTGGACACCGAGACCACCGGCCTGTCGGCGCTGGACGGCGACCGCGTGATCGAGCTGGGCTGCGTGGAGCTGGTGCACCGCAAGCTCACGGGCAACAACCTGCACCTGTATTTCAACCCCGACCGCAACAGCCACGAAGAGGCGCTGCGGGTGCACGGCATCACCAACGAATTCCTGCGCGACAAGCCGCGCTTTCATGAGCGCGCGCAGGAGATCGTCGAGTACCTGCGCGGGGCCGAGCTGATCATCCACAACGCCAGCTTCGACGTGGGCTTCCTGAACCGCGAGCTGGAGCTGGCGGGCCTGGCGCCGCTGGCGACACATGTGGCCGCCATCACCGACACCCTGGCCATGGCCAAGGAGATGTTCCCGGGCAAGCGCAACTCGCTCGATGCGCTGTGCGACCGCCTGGAGGTGGACAACTCCGGCCGCCAGTTGCACGGCGCGCTGCTGGACGCCGAGCTGCTGGCCGACGTCTACATCAACATGACGCGTGGCCAGGACGCGCTGATCATGCTGGACGACTCGCCCGCGGCGAGCAGGGCAGGGGGCCTGGCCGCTGCGGTGGACCTGCGCGCCTTCGACCTGCCCGTGCTGCTGCCCAGCGCCGAAGAACTCGCCAGCCACGAGGACGTGCTCGCGCAGATCGACAAGGCCAGCGGCGGCAAGACCGTGTGGCGCCAGATTTCGGCGGCAGCCTGAAAAGCTGTGCCATAATCGCGGGCTTGCAGCGCCAAGCGGCAAGGGTGATTAGCTCAGTGGTAGAGCACTGCCTTCACACGGCAGGGGTCGCAGGTTCAAACCCTGCATCACCC
>NZ_DAMCAM010000100.1:0-5053 GCF_032059615.1 Melaminivora sp.
GCATCGTGCGCGACGGCCAGGTCACGCGCGGCTGGATCGGCGTGGAGCCGGGCGAGCTGTCGCCCGAGCTGGCGCAGACCTTCGGCGTCAAGGCCACGGCGGGCGTCATCATCACCGGAGTGCTGCAGGGCGGCCCGGCGGCGCAGGCCGGCGTGCGCCCGGGCGACGTGATCCTGCAGGTAGCCGGCAAGCCGATCAACGCCGTGGCGCAGCTGCTCACCGCCGTGGCGGCGCTCAAACCCGGCGAGCCGGCGCAGTTCCAGGTGCAGCGCGGCGACGAGCGCACCGAGCTGGCGGTGGTGCCCGGCACGCGCCCGCGCATGCAGCAGCAGCGCTGACCGCTCCTGAAAAAATAGCTGCAACCCGTTGTCTGGCAACGGTTTGCGGCTGTTTTTTTGGTGAATCAGCTCAGCCCGCGGATTCCGGCGCATCCCCGGGCGCCTTGGTGTGGCGGATGAACAGCTGCGCCGCCCAGATGCCCAGCTCGTACAGCAGGCACATGGGGATCGCCAGCGCCAGCTGCGAGACCACGTCGGGCGGCGTCACGATGGCGGCGATGATGAAGGCCGCCACGATGAAGTAGCCGCGAAAGCTCTTGAGCTTGTCCACGCTGACCACTTCCAGCCGCGCCAGCACCACCACGGCGATCGGCACCTCGAAGGCCAGGCCGAAGGCCAGGAACATGGTCATCACGAAGCCCAGGTAGGCCTCGATGTCAGGCGCGGCGGTGATGCTCTTGGGCGCAAAGCTCTGGATGAACGAAAACACCTGGCCGAAGACAAAGAAGTAGCAGAACGCCACCCCCAGGAAGAACAGCAGCGTGCTGGAGACCACCAGCGGCAGCACCAGGCGCTTTTCGTGCGAGTACAGCCCTGGCGCGACGAAGGCCCAGACCTGGTAGAGCACGAAGGGCAGCGCAATCAGGAAGGCCGCCAACAGCAGGATCTTCAGCGGCACCATGAAGGGCGAAATGACCGAGGTGGCGATCATGGTCGCGCCCTGCGGCAGGTGCGCCACCAGGGGCGCGGCCATCAGGTCGTACAGCCGGCCCGGGCCGGGCCAGAAGAACAGCACCGCAGCGACCAGGCCCACGGCGACGATGGCGCGCATCAGCCGGTCGCGCAGCTCCATCAGGTGCTCGACAAAGGGCTGCTCGGTACCGGCGAGTTCGTCTTGGGGTGTGGGTTGCTCGGACATAGGCGATGGCGGCGGGCCGCTCTGGCTGCGCGGCGCGGGCGCCGTGAAAAAAATGCATCTGCGGCTGGCGCAGCCGCGGCGCGGGGATCAATCGGTCAGGTCGGTCAGCGCGGGCGGCGCGGGCGAAAGCGCGCCACGCGCGCCGCGCCCGACTGCACGTGCGTGCGCACGCCGGCACGCGCCTTGTACCACTGGGGCACGGCGCCGCGCTTGAGGCGCCATTTCTTGCCCGGGTGACGGTAGGCCGGGACGATGGCCCCGCCCTGCTGCGCGGCCAGGGCGGCCACGCTGCCCGCGTCGGCGCCGCCGTCGGCGGTCGCCTCGATGCCGGCGACGGTCTGGTTCCAGTCGCGCTCGAAATCGCTGGCGCTGGTGTGGATGCTGCGCTCGACGTCGCGCGCGGCGCCCTCCACGCTGTCCTTCATCTTGCGCAGCTCGTCGAGCTCCATCGAGCGGTTGACCTCGGCCTTCACGTCCGAGACATAGCGCTGCGCCTTGCCCAGCAGCGTGCCCACGGTGCGCGCCACGCGCGGCAGCTTCTCGGGGCCGATGACGATGAGCGCGACGGCGCCGATCAGCGCCATCTTGGACAGGCCGATGTCGATCATGCGGGCAGGCGCCGGACGCGCTCAGGCAGGCGGCAGGGGGACGGGGGCACGTGCGCTGCCTCGGCCTCAGCTCTTGCGCTGGGCTTCGACGTCGATGGTGTTGCGGTCGGCCGCGGGCATGGCGGCGCCCGTCACCTGACCGACCGGGGGCGTGGCGGCCGTGCCGGCCGCTGCGTCGTCACCGGCGGTGCCCTCGCGCATGCCGTCCTTGAAGCCCTTGACCGCGCCGCCCAGGTCGGAGCCGATGTTCTTGAGCTTCTTGGTGCCGAAGACCAGCACCACGATCAGCAGCACGACCAGCCAGTGCCAGATGGAAAACGAACCCATGGATATCTCTCCTGATGAATGCCGGGCATTTTAGGCGCTGCCCCCCGGCCGCGCCGGACATGCCCCTATCCCGGCCTCAACCCTTCTTCCAGGGGCGCGGGCCGCCGATGACGTGCAGGTGCAGGTGGTGGATCTCCTGCCCGCCCTCGTCGCCGGTGTTGATCACCAGCCGGAAGCCGCCCTCCGGATAGGGGTTGCAACCCTGCTCGGCGGCCAGCTTCGGGGCCAGCGTCATCATGTGCCCGAGCAACGCCGCGTGCGTGCCGTCGACGGCGGCCATGGACGGGATGTGCTCCTTGGGGATGACCAGGAAGTGCACCGGTGCCCAGGGGTCGATGTCGTGGAAGGCGAGGACCTGCTCGTCCTCATGGACCTTGCGGGAAGGAATCTGGCCGGCGGCAATCTTGCAGAACAGGCAGTCGGGGTCGTGCTTGTGGGGGTGTGTCATGGCGTGCGTCCAGCGTGTCTGGAAGGGGCGTCAGCTGCCGACGGCCTGGTTCTTGTTCATGGCCACCATGCCCAGCACGATGCGGTACAGGAACCAGAGGGAGATCAGGCCCCAGGCGATCCAGCCGGGGAAGAAAAACAGCAGCCACAGCGGCAGCGTCAGCAGGTACAGCACGCCGGCCCAGATCACGGTGCGGATGCGCCAGGAAAAGTGGCTGGCCTGCCAGGTGCCCTCGGCGTCGCTCTTCTTGACCAGGTCGATGATGAGGGCCACCAGCAGCAGCGCCGCGCCCGGCTGCGCGCCCGGCAACACCGCACCCAGGGCGACGATCAGGTGCAGCACATAGCTGACCCAGCCGATGGCCTTGAGCGAGTTGGCGCGCTGGTCGGGTTCGATGTCGATGATGTCGCGGTTCATGGCGTGGCCTTTCCTGGGTCTTCACTGTCGCGCGCCTGCGCCTTGCGCAGCGCCTTTTCCTCGATGCCGCTGGTGCCTTCGCGGCGCTCCAGCTCGGCAATCACGTCGGCCGGTTGCAGGCCGAAGTGGGCCAGCGCCACCATGCTGTGGAACCACAGGTCGGCCACCTCATAGACCAGCGTGGCCGGGTCGGCGCCGCCCTGCTGCACGTCCTTGGCGGCCATGACGACCTCGGTGGCTTCCTCGCCGATCTTCTTCAGAAAAGCGTCCGGCCCCCTGTGCAGCAGCCGCGCCACGTAGCTGCTTGTGACGTCGCCGCCGCGCTCGGGCTTGCGGCTTTCGATGAGGGCGGCCAGGCGGGCCAGGGAGTCGTTGCTGCTGGGCATGAGGCTTCAGTTGTAGATGGAGGCCGGGTCTTTCAAGACCGGATCGACGGCGTGCCACTGCCTGTCCCTGAGCACGCTGAAGAAGCAGCTGTGCCGCCCGGTGTGGCAGGCGATTGCCGGCGTGTGCCCCTGCTGCGTGACCTTGAGCAGCACCACGTCGGCGTCGCAGTCCAGGCGGATCTCGTGCACCGTCTGCACGTGGCCCGACTCCTCGCCCTTGAACCACAGCTTGCCGCGCGAGCGGCTGAAATACACGGCGCGGCCCAGCTCGGCCGTCTTCTGCAGGGCCTGGCGGTCCATCCAGGCGAACATCAGCACGTCCCCGGTGGCTGCCTCCTGGGCGATGGCGGGCACCAGTCCGCGCTCGTCCCAGCGCACCTGGTCGAGCCAGCCGGCGGCGTTGGCCCTATCGTTCATCGGGAGTCCTTACGCAAAAAAGAGAGCTGCAAGCCCTTGCGCAGCAAGGGTTGGAGGCTTTTTTGGCCGCAAAATCACAGCCGCACGGGAATGCCGCGCGCGCGCAGGTGTTCCTTGGCCTGGCGCACGGTGAATTCACCGTAGTGGAAGATGCTGGCCGCCAGCACCGCGTCGGCGCCGCCCTGGCTCACGCCGTCGGCCAGATGGTCCAGGTTGCCGACACCGCCCGAGGCGATCACCGGCACCGGCACGGCGTCGCTCACGGCGCGCGTGAGCTGCAGGTCGAAGCCGCTCTTGGTGCCGTCGCGGTCCATGCTGGTCAGCAGGATTTCGCCCGCGCCGCGCCGCGCCATCTCGGCGGCCCACTGCACCGCGTCCATGCCGGTGTTCTTGCGCCCACCGTGGCTGTAGACGTCCCAGCCCTCGCCGCGCTCGGCCACCTCGTCGCCGCGCCGGCGCTTGGCGTCGATGGCCACGACGATGCACTGCGCGCCGTATTTGGCGGACGCGGCCTCGATGACATCCGGGTCTTGAATGGCCGCCGAGTTGAAGCTGACCTTGTCGGCGCCCGCGTTGAGCAGCCGGCGCACGTCGGCCACGGTGCGCACGCCGCCGCCCACGGTGAGGGGGATGAAGACCTGGCTGGCCACGGCCTCGATGATGGGCAGGATCAGGTCGCGCCCGTCGCTGGTGGCGGTGATGTCCAGGAAGGTGAGCTCGTCCGCGCCCTGCTCGTTGTAGCGCGCGGCGATCTCCACCGGGTCGCCGGCGTCGCGCAACTCCACGAAGTTGACGCCCTTGACGACACGGCCGCCGGTCACGTCGAGGCAGGGAATGATGCGTTTGGCCAGCATGGGCAGGCAGCTCCGTAGGGGTGGGGGAAGCCGGCCCGGGCGGGCCGGATGCGCCGGCGGCGTCAGGTCGCTGCCAGCTCGTCGGCGCGCTCCTGCGCGGCGGCAAAGTCCAGGTCGCCCGAGTAGATGGCGCGCCCGCAGATCACGCCCTCCACGCCCTCGCCCTGCACGGCGCACAGCTGCTCGATGTCCTGCATGCCGGCCAGGCCGCCCGAGGCGATCACGGGAATGGTGAGTGCCTGCGCCAGGCGCACCGTGGCCTCGATGTTGATGCCGCTGAGCATGCCGTCGCGGCCGATGTCGGTGTAGATGATGGACTCGACGCCCCAGTCCTGGAATTTCTTCGCCAGGTCCACCACCTCGTGGCCGGTGAGCTTGCTCCAGCCGTCGGTGGCCACC
>NZ_DAMCAM010000101.1:0-4362 GCF_032059615.1 Melaminivora sp.
AGGCGCTGCGCAAGTTGAAGCACCCCAGCCGCAGCGACAAGCTGCGCAGCTTCATGGATTCGCTGTAAGCGACGCCTCTTCCGCCCTTCGGGGCGGAGCCCTGCAAAGCCCGGCCCGCGCCCTGCGCGGCCGGGCTTTGTCGTTGGCTGCGGGCAGGAGTGGATTTGCCCTTGTTTTCGCGGCTTTGCGCAATGCAGCAATGGACTTTGAGCTACCAAACTTGTAGCACGAGCGAAACCGCGCTATATTGCTATCGTTTTTAGCCCCCAACCCCCGCGCTGAGGAGAAGCACCCATGAGCTCCAAGGAAAATGCCGCCGTCAACCAGTTGCTCGAAAAACTAGAGCGCCGCTACGCCCTGCGCGTGCTGTGGGCGCTGCGCGACGGGCATCCGCAAACCTTCCGGCTGCTGCAGGACAGCGTGGGCGGCATCACCCCCAACACGCTCAACACCCGCATCAAGGAGCTGCGCGAGGCAGGCCTGCTCGACCACGGCAGCGATGGCTATACCGTCACCCCCACCGGACAGGACCTGCTCAAGCGCTTGTCGGACGTGCAGGCCTTCGCCACCCGCTGGGCGGCGGCACGTGCGCGCAAGTGAGCCTCGCCCACGAAATTTCAATGAAATACGCCTTTTGTCCTTGTCTGGCAACGGCGTGTAGCTATCAAACCTAGAGCATCAAAGGAACCACCATGGCCTACACCACCACCGCCTCCGGGCTGCAGTACGAGGACACCCAGGCCGGCGAAGGCCCCGAGGCCCGGGCCGGGCAGTCGGTGCGCGTGCACTACACGGGCTGGCTCTGGCAGGACGGCCAGCAGGGCGCCAAGTTCGACTCCAGCCGCGACCGGGGCGACCCGTTCGAATTCCCGCTGGGCGCGGGCATGGTCATCAAGGGCTGGGACGAGGGGGTGCAGGGCATGAAGGTGGGCGGCCAGCGCACCCTGATCATCCCGGCGCCGCTGGGCTACGGCGCGCGCGGCGCCGGTGGCGTCATCCCGCCCAATGCCACGCTGAAGTTCGACGTCGAGTTGCTGGGCGTGGGCGGCTGACGCTCCCCGCAGCGCGCCTGGGGCGCGCCTGGCTGCGATACCCGCGCCACGCGCTGCCTAGAGCCCGTCGGGCACCACGCGCTGCACCCGCCCGGGGCGCGTGGCCAGGCTGACCAGCCAGGTCACGGCAAACCCCGCCGGCACCCCGAAGACCCCCGCCGAGATGGGCTGTATGCCAAACCACAGCCCATCGGCCAGCAGCACGGCGGGCACCCACTCGCGCAGCGCCTCCACCTGCATCAGCAGGTAATACAGCGTCACCGACAGGCCTGCCAGCATGCCCGCCACCGCCCCCGTGCGCGTGGTGCCGCGCCAGAAGATGCCCAGCACCATGGCCGGCACGAAGGCCGAGGCGGCGATCGAGAACGACGCCGAGACCATGGGCAAGATCTCCGACGGCTTGAGCGCGGCGACGAAGGCCGCCGACAGCGCCACCGTGAGCAGCATGAACTTGGTCAGGATCACGCGCTGCTCGGGCGACGAGCGCTTGGCGGTCTGCTGGAAATACAGGTCGCGCACCAGCGCGTTGCTGATGGTCAGCAGCAGCCCATCGGCCGTGGACAGCGCCGCCGCCAGCCCCCCCGCCGCGACCAGGCCCGAGATGACGTAGGGCAGGCCCGCGATCTCGGGCGTGGCCAGCATGATGAGGTCGGCGCCCAGGCGGATCTCGCCGAACTGCACGATGCCGTCGCCGTTCACATCCTCCACCGACAGCAGCGCCGCGTCCACCCGCGACCACTGCGCCAGCCAGTTGGGCAACTCGTCGAAGCGGCTGCCCACCAGGTTGTTCATGACTTCGAACTTGACCAGCGCCGCCAGGGCCGGCGCGCTCAGGTACAGGAGCGCCACGAAGAACAGCGACCAGGCCACCGACGCCCGCGCCCCGGCCACCGAGGACGCGGTGTAGTAGCGCGTGAGCAGGTGCGGCAGGCCGGCCGTGCCCACCATCAGGCAGAACATCAGGGCCAGGAAGTTGCGCCGCCCCTCGTCGAACATTGCGCGCTGCGCGGGCGTGCCATCGGGGTCGCCGACGAAAGCCTGGCTGTGGCGCGGCAGCCCGCCCAGCAGCCGTGCCCGCTCGTGCAGGGTCTGCAGCTCGCGCGCCCAGCGCTCGCGCGCTGCGGCCTCATTGCGCGGCATGGCGGCCAGCTCGCGGCTGGCCGCCACGATCAGGCCCACGTCGGCGTTCTGCGCACGCAGCTGCTGAATGCGCTCGCTGCCCGCCTGGCGCGCCCGCGCCAGCGCCGCCGGCACGTCCGCCAGGCGCACCTCCAGGTCGCGCGCACGCTCCAGATAGGCGGCCACGACCTCATGCTCGGCCGGGGCTTCCAGCAGCTCGTTCTCCAGCGCCGTGATCTTGCCGATCTGCGCCCCCGCCACCACCGGCGCCACGGGGTTGCCCAGCTGCTTGAAAGCCAGCCAGGACACGGGGATCAGAAAGGCCAGCAGGATGACCACGTACTGCGCCACCTGCGTCCAGGTGATGGCCCGCATGCCCCCCAGGAAGGAGCACAGCAGCACCCCGCCCAGGCCCAGCATGATGCCGATCTCGAACTGCACGCCGGTCAGGCGCGAGGCGATCAGGCCCACGCCATAGATCTGCGCCACCACATAGGTGAACGAGCACAGCACCGCCGACAGCGCCGCGATGATGCGCGGCCAGCGTCCGCCAAAGCGCACCTGGAAGAAGTCCGGCACGGTGTAGAGGTTCATGGCGCGCAGGTGCGGGGCGATCAGCATGGCCACCAGCACGAAGCCGCCCGTCCAGCCCAGCAGGTAGGCCAGGCCCCCGGGTTGCCCCGGCGAGCCGGAGAAGCCCTGCAGGTAGAGCGCGCCCGACAGGCTGATGAAGGAGGCCGCGCTCATCCAGTCGGCCGCCGCCGCCATGCCGTTGTAGACCGGCGGGATGCGCCGGCCCGCGACGTAGTATTCCTGCGGGTCGGCCGTGCGGCCGTAGACGCCGATGGCGGCATAGGCCATGACGGTCAGGAACAGGAAGATGGGGCCGATCCACTGACGCGACAGCCCGCGCTGCTCGGCCCAGGCCATGGCGCCCACGAAGGCCAGCAGACCGATGACGTACAGCGTCAGGATGCGGTTCAGGCGCGCCGTGTAGGAGCGCCCGCTGTCACGCTCAGCCATGGGGCGTGGCGCCATCCGGCGCGGCGGCAGCGGGCCCGTCTGCACGCTCGAAGCGCCCCATGGCCACGCAGTAGATGCACACCAGGGCGATGAAGATCAGCACTGCACCCTGCGAGGCCAGCCAGTAGACGAAGGTCCAGCTGCCGGTGAGCAGCTGCAGGTCGCGCGCAAAGTAGCAGGCGACGAACGACGCCAGCGCCCACACGCTCAGCAGCGCGCCCTTGAGCCAGAGGTGGCGCGCGTCGTGCAGGTCGGGCGCGAACGGCGCCTGCTCCAGATCGTCCTGCGGGTGCGAGTCCAGGCCGGGCATGGGCGGCTGCAGGGCGCGCGCTGCCTCAGCCGGCGAGCTGCTGCCAGGTGGCGATCACGCTGTCGGGGTTCAGCGAGATGGACGAGATGCCCTCATCGGCCAGCCACTGGGCGAAGTCGGGGTGGTCGCTCGGGCCCTGGCCGCAGATGCCGACGTACTTGCCTTCGGCCTGGCAGACCTCGATGACGCGCTTGAGCAGCTTTTGCACCGCCGGGTCGCGCTCGTCGAAATCCTGCGCCAGCAGCTCCAGGCCCGAGTCGCGGTCCAGGCCGAGGGTGAGTTGCGTCAGGTCGTTGGAGCCGACCGAGAAGCCGTCGAAGTAGGCGAGGAACTCCTCGGCCAGCACGGCGTTGCTGGGCACCTCGCACATCATGATGAGCTTGAGGCCGTTTTCGCCACGCTTGAGGCCATGCTCGGCCAGGAGCTTCGTCACGCGCTCGGCCTGCTTCAGGGTGCGCACAAAGGGCACCATAACCTGCACGTTGGCCAGGCCCATCTCGCCGCGCACGCGGCGCAGTGCCTCGCACTCCATGGCAAAGGCCTCGCCAAAATCCTGGCTGATGTAGCGCGCCGCACCCCGGAAGCCCAGCATCGGGTTCTCTTCCTCGGGCTCGTAGCGACTGCCGCCGATCAGCTTGCGGTACTCGTTGCTCTTGAAGTCCGACAGGCGCACGATCACGGGCTTGGGCCAGAAGGCTGCGGCGATGGTTGCCACGCCCTCGGCCACCTTGTCCACATAGAAGGCACGCGGGCTGGCATGGCCGCGCGCCACGCTCTCCACGGCTTTTTTCAGGTCGGCATCGACGTTCGGGTAGTCCAGGATGGCCTTGGGGTGCACGCCGATGTTGTTGTTGATGA
>NZ_DAMCAM010000102.1:0-3741 GCF_032059615.1 Melaminivora sp.
GCATGGTGGCCGACGTGCACCGCATCCTGATGCGCGGCGGCATCTTCATGTACCCGTGGGACAGGCGCGAGCCGAACAAGCCTGGCAAGCTGCGTCTGATGTACGAGGCCAACCCTATGGGCTGGCTGGTCGAGCAGGCGGGCGGCGCCGCCACCAACGGCCGCGAGCGCATCCTGGACGTGCAGCCCACGCAGTTGCACCAGCGCGTGAGCGTCATCCTGGGCTCGAAAAACGAGGTGGAACGCGTGACCAGCTATCACAGCGGTATATAATTTCGGTCTTCGCCGGAGTAGCTCAGTCGGTAGAGCAGCTCATTCGTAATGAGAAGGTCGGGGGTTCGATTCCTCTCTCCGGCACCAAGGCACGCAAGAAAACCCTGCTATTCAAACGGTAGCAGGGTTTTTTGCTTTCCTGCTCCTGCCGGGTCCTTTGGTCGGATCCGCAGATCGGTTCGGATCATGGGGGTGATCGTCGCACCGTTTATGACCTCGATCCCCCGCGCGACTCTCAATGCGCCGCAGCGGCGCTTGCGTGCAGGCAGATCGCAGCCGCCGCGGCGACGTTGAGCGATTCCTCGCCGCCCGGCTGCGCGATGCGGATGTGCGCGCTGGCACGCTGCTCCAGCCCGGGCGAGACGCCCTGCCCTTCGTGGCCCAGCACCCACCCGCAGGGCCAGGGCAACGCGGCACGATGCAGCAGCTCGCCCTGGTGCGAGCTGGTGACCAGCAGCGGCACCCGCAGGTCCTGCAGCAGACTGTCCTCATCCAGACCCTCGACCAGGCGCAGCGCGAAGTGCGCGCCCATGCCGGCACGCAACACCTTGGGTGACCACAGCGCCGCCGTGCCTTTCAGCGCTGCAACCTGGGTGAACCCGAAAGCGGCGGCGCTGCGCAGGATGGAGCCGACATTGCCCGCGTCCTGCAAGCGGTCGAGCACCACGGTGGCCTCGCCCGCGGCAAGCCCGGCCGACTGCGGCAGATCCAGCACGAACGCCACGCCGGCCGGTGATTCCAGGGCGCTGATGCCTGCCCACAGGGTATCGGCGATAACTATGTTTTTAATAGCTGCGACCCGATACTGGACAAGGGATTCCTGCCAAAAAGACTCCGAAAATACCGCCAGGGCAGGCTGCCTGCCGCGCTGCAGCGCGGCGCTGCACAGGTGCTCGCCCTCGACCCACACCCGGCCCTGCCGGCGATAGCCGGTGCTGTCCTGAGCCAGCCGGCGCAGGTCCTTGACCAGCGCGTTGGCGGGAGACTGGATGAAGACGGGCGATGCTTGTTCGGTCATGAAAGTGCAGCAGGAAGGCCGGTCGATGCCAGCGCACGCGCCACGGGCGCGAAAGAGCGGCGATGCTCGGGGCAGGCCCCATGCTGGGCCAGCGCTTGCAGGTGAGCAGCCGTGCCATAGCCCTTGTGCCCGGAGAAGCCGTATTCGGGGTACTGGCCATGCAGCTCCTGGCACCAGCGGTCGCGCGTGACCTTGGCAAGGATGGAGGCGGCGCTGATGGCCTGCACGCGGGCATCTCCGCGCACCACTGCCTCGGCCGGGATGGGCAGCACCGGTAGCCGGTTGCCATCGACCAGCACCCGCGTCGGGACCAGGCGCAGGCCCAGCACGGCACGGCGCATGGCCAGAAGGGTCGCCTGCAGGATGTTCAGCCGGTCGATCTCCTCGGCGCTGGCCTGGGCCACGCTGCAACAGAGCGCATGGGCGCGGATCTCGTCATAGAGGCGCTCGCGGCGCGCGGCGCTGAGCGTCTTGGAGTCGCCCAGCCCCAGGATCGGCCGGGCGTCGTCCAGGATGACCGCGGCCGCCACCACCGGGCCGGCCAGCGGCCCGCGCCCGGCCTCGTCCACGCCGGCCAGCAGGCCGGGCGCGTACCAGTCGAACGTGGCCTGTTCAGGCGGCGAGCACTTGGCTGACGGCATGGGCGGCCAGGGTGGGGGTGTCGCGCAGCAGCTCCAGGTGCAGCGCGGTGAAACGCTGCTCCAGCCGCTCGAGGCTTTGCGGATCATGGGCCGGTGCCTGCAGCCACTGCAGCGCCGCATCGGCCAGGGCGCGGGGCGTGCCGGCATCCTGCAGCAGTTCCGGCACGACGAAGTCGCTGCACAGGATGTTGGGCAGGCCCACCCAGGGCTGCAGCTGCTTGCGGCGCATCAGGCGCCAGCTCAAGGGATGCATGCGGTAACCGATGACCATGGGCCGCTTGTACAGTGCCGCCTCCAGCGTTGCCGTGCCGCTGGCGATCAGCGTGGCGTTGCAGGCAGCCAGCACCGGATGCGACTGGCCGCTGACGATGCGCACCAGGTCGGCCACGCCGTATTCGGCAGCCATGCGCTCCAGCCGGGCCTGCAGCGCAGGCACTGCGGGCAATATTATTTTGATAGCTGGGAGTGCTTGCCCGACGAGGGCTGCAGCCTGAAAAAACACTGGTGCGTTGTAGCTGACCTCGGCCGCCCGGCTGCCCGGCAGCAGGGCCAGCACCGGTGCATCCTGGGGCAGACCCAGCGCCTGCCGCGCCCCGGCGCGGTCGGGCTGCAGGGGGATGACGCGCGCCAGCGGGTGGCCGACATAGGTGGCGGCAATGCCATGGCGCTCAAGCAATGCCGGCTCGAATGGGAAGAGACACAGCACATGGTCGCAGGCCGCGCGGATCCTGTGCACCCGCTCGGGCCGCCAGGCCCAGATGGACGGACAGACGAAGTGCACGGTGCGCACGCCGGCCGCGCGCAGGTCGGCCTCCAGCCCCAGGTTGAAGTCGGGCGCATCGACACCAATGAAAACATCCGGCCGTTCGGCCGCGAGCAGCCGTGCGCGCAGTGCCTTGCGGATGCGCAGGATGCCCAGCAGGCGGCGCGCCACGTCCAGGCTGTAGCCATGCACTGCCAGTCGATCGCTGGGCCACCAGGCGTCGAAGCGGCGCTCGGCCATGCGTGGCCCGCCGATGCCCGCGGCGGCCACGCCCGGCCAGCGCGCCTGCAGGCCGTCCAGCAGCAGGCCCGCCAAAAGGTCGCCCGAAGTCTCGCCGGCCACCATGGCCACGCGCGGTGCTTGTTGCATCTGCGGGCCTCAGCGGACGATGCCGCGGTGCGAAGCGGCAACGAAGACGGCCAGCGCCGCGAGGTCGCCCCCGGCATCGCCCGGTGCCTGCGCCGCCAGCTCCTTCAGCCGGGCCAGGGCCGCGTCCCGCGTCAACCCTTGCCGGAAGAGCGCGCGGTAGGCCTGCTTGAGCGCAGCGATGCGTTCAGGCGCAAAGCCGCGCCGGCGCAGGCCTTCGGTGTTGAGGCCGCGCGCGCCCAGGGGGTTGCCATCCACCGTGATGAAAGGCGGCACGTCCTGCGAGACGTGGCTGCCAAAGCCCACCATGGCGTGCGCGCCGATGCGGCAGAACTGGTGCACGCCCGTGAGCCCGCCGACAACCGCGTGGTCGCCCACGTGCACATGGCCGGCCAGCGTGGCGTTGTTGGCCAGCACCGTGTGGCTGCCGACCACGCAGTCATGGGCCACGTGCACGTAGGCCATGACCCAGTTGTCATCGCCAAGGGTGGTTTCGCCCCGGTCCTGCACCGTGCCGGTGTTGAGGGTGCAGAACTCGCGGATGGTGTTGCGGTCGCCGATCACCAGCCGCGTGGGCTCGCCGGCGTATTTTTTGTCCTGCGGCGCGGCGCCCAGCGAGGCGAACTGGAAGATGCGGTTGTCCTCGCCGATCTGCGTGTGCCCCTCGACCACGCAGTGCGC
>NZ_DAMCAM010000103.1:0-3690 GCF_032059615.1 Melaminivora sp.
AGCCCGGCCCGCCGGGGCCGTGCCCGCCCGGGCCGGGCGCCAGGCCCGCGCCCGCCGGGGCGGCCGGCCCCCTGGCGCGCTGCACCAGCCAGTACGCCACGCCCACCAGGGCGGCCACCAGCACCAGCGTCAGCAGCCGCCCCGGCCAGGGGCTGCGCCGGGGCGGCGAAGAGGAAGGGGGCGGCGTGGCGTCGGCGTCGTTCATGGGCAGGACGGGCTCGCGGCCGGGCGGCGCGGGCCGGGGTGGTTGGCGAAACGGCTACGGCCACGCATCGTAGCCGGCGCCGTGCCGGCGCCCGGTGTGGCGCCGGTGAAGATAGGTAAAGGCAGGGCCGCGGCGCCCGGGGGCGCCTGCCCTCAGGCGGTGCCTGCCGGGGCAGGGTCCGGCGCGGCCGGCCAGTCCAGCTCCACCGTGCAGCCCGCGCCCGGCCGGGCGCTGACATGCAGGGTGGCGCCGTGGCGCCGGGCGATGGCACTGCACAGCGCCAGGCCCGCGCCCACGCCCTCGAATTCGCCCTCGCGGTGCAGGCGCTCGAAGACGCCCAGGATCTGCCCTGCCCGCTCGGGGTCGAACCCCACGCCGTCGTCCTGCACGCGGATGAGCACGCGCTGGCCCGGCATGGCCTGCGCCTGTACGGCGATGTGCGCGGGCGCGCGGCCCCGGGTGAACTTGAGGGCGTTGTCCAGCAGCTCGCGCAGCAGCTGCACCAGGAGCGCCGCGTCGGCCCGCACCGCGGGCAGGTCGCCCGCGACCTGCCACTGCACGGCCCGGCCGGCCTCGCGCGCGGCCAGCTGGGCGCGCGCCTGCTGCACGGCCGCGCCCAGGTCCACCGGCGCGCAGTGCAGCGCGGCGCGCTCGGCGTCGGCCAGGGCGCGCAGGCCGTCGAGCATCAGCGCCATGCGCCGGGCCGAGCGCTCCATGGTCTGCACGCATTCCAGCGCCTCCTGCACCGGCTCGGGCGCGGGTTGCAGCTCATCGAGCAACTCGCGCACCAGCACGCCGTAGGAGGTGACATGGCGCAGCGGCGCGCGCAGGTCGTGCACCACGCGGCGCATGAAGGCCTCCTGCGCGGCGGCCATGTCGGCCAGCTGCCGGCGCGCCTGCGCCAGCTCGTCGGCGGCCAGGGGCTGGCTCGCCTGCGGCAAGGGGAAAGTCTGCACGCCTGCCTGCCCTCAGGAGCGCCTGGCCGGGCGCTTCCAGCCCGGCACGCTGGTCTGGCGCCCGCGCGCCACGGTGAGCGCGCCGGGGGCGGTGTTCTTGGTGATGGTCGAGCCGCCGCCCACCGTGCCGCCGGCGCCTATGGTCACCGGCGCCACCAGCACGCAGTTGCTGCCGATGTGCGCGTCGGCTTCGATCACGGTGCGGTGCTTGCGGGCGCCGTCGTAGTTGGCGGTGATGCTGCCGGCGCCGTAGTTGACGCGCTCGCCCACGCTGGCGTCGCCCAGGTAGGCCAGGTGGTTGGCCTTGGCGCCGTCGGCCAGGCTGGAGTTCTTCACCTCGACGAAGTTGCCGATGTGCACCTCGCGCCCCAGGCGGGCGCCCGGGCGCAGGCGCGCGAACGGCCCGACCCGCGCGTCCTCGCCCACTTCGGCGCCGGCGGCCTCGCCGTCGATGTGGCTGTAGGGGTGGACCACGGCGCCCGCGGCGATGCGCGCGTTGGCGATGTGGCAGTAGGCGCCGATGCGCGCGCCCTCGCCGATCTCCACCCGGCCGGCAAAGATGCAGCCCACGTCGATCTCCACGTCCTGCGCGCAGGCGAGCGCGGCGCGCGCGCCGCTGGCCGGGTCGTCGCGCAGGTCGAAGCGCGCCGGGTCGGCCAGGCGCACGCCCTGCTCCATCAGCGCCTGGGCTTGGCGCTCCTGGTGGGCGCGCTCCAGCGCGGCCAGCTGCGCCGGGCTGTTGACGCCCTGCACCTGCAGAGCGTCCCCGATGCAGTGCGCCACCACGGGCACGCCGTCCTGCACGGCCATGGCGACGATGTCGGTCAGGTAGTACTCGCCCTGGGCGTTGTCGCACGACAGGCGCGCCAGCCACGCGGCCAGGTGCCGCGCGGGCACGGCCATGATGCCGCTGTAGATCTCGCCGATGGCGCGCTCGGCCTCGCTTGCGTCCTTGTGCTCGACGATGCGCTGCACGGCCTGGCCGGCAGCACCCCGCACGATGCGGCCGTAGCCGGTGGGGTCGGGCAGCGTCACCGTGAGCAGCGCCAGGCGCTCGCCGCCCGAGGCGGTCAGCAGCGCCGCCAGGGTGTCGGCCCGGGTCAGCGGCACGTCGCCCGAGAGCACCAGCACCACGCCGTCGCCCGCCAGCCGGGGCACGGCCTGCTGCACCGCATGGCCCGTGCCCAGCTGCGGCTCCTGGCGCACGCATTGCAGGTCAAACCCGGCGCTGGTGCCCGCCACGCCTACACATGCTGCTTCCACTTCCGTAGCGCCGTGGCCGGTCACCACCACCACGCGGCGCGCCTGCAGCTGCGCCGCCTGGTCCAGCACGTGCAGCAGCAGCGGCCGCCCGGCCAGGCGCTGCAGCACCTTGGGCACGCGGCTTTTCATGCGCGTGCCCTTGCCGGCGGCCATGACGATGATGTCGGGCGCCAGGGCGGCGGCGTTGTTCTTTTCGCGGGTCATGGGCGCTCCCTTTCAGGCCAGATGCACGCGGGCGAACTTGCGCTTGCCCACCTGCACCACGTGCGTGCCCGCGGGCAACTTCAGGCCGCGGTCGGAGACGACCGAGCCGTCCACGCGCACGCCGCCGCCGTCGATCAGGCGGTTGGCCTCGCTGGTCGAGGGCGCCAGGCCCGCGGCCTTGAGCAGCGCGCCCATGCCCAGCGGCGCGCCGGACAGCTGCAGCTCGGGGATGTCCTCGGGGATGCCGCCCTTGCTGCGGTTGTGGAAGTCGGCCTCGGCCGCATCGGCTGCGGCGGCGCTGTGAAAGCGCGTGGTGATCTCACGCGCCAGCAGCACCTTGGCGTCCTTGGGGTTGCGCCCGCCCTCGACTTCGCCGCGCAGGGCAGCGATCTCGGCCAGGCTCCTGAACGACAGCAGGGTGTACCAGTCCCACATCAGCGTGTCCGAGATCGACAGCACCTTGGCGAACATGCTGTTGGCGTCCTCGGTGATGCCGATGTAGTTGCCCTTGGACTTGGACATCTTGTCCACCCCGTCCAGGCCCACCAGCAGCGGCATGGTCAGCACGCACTGCGGCTCCTGGCCCCATTCCTGCTGCAGGTGCCGGCCCATGAGCAGGTTGAATTTCTGGTCGGTGCCGCCCAGCTCCAGGTCGGCCTTCAAGGCCACCGAGTCGTAGCCCTGCAGCAGCGGGTACAAAAATTCGTGCAGGCTGATGGAGCTGCCCTCGGCAAAGCGCTGGTGGAAGTCGTTCCTCTCCATCATGCGCGCCACGGTGTACTTGGCGGCCAGCTCGATCATGCCGCGCGCGCCCAGCCGGTCGCTCCACTCGCTGTTGTAGCGAATCTCGGTGCGCGCCGGGTCGAGCACCTTGGCCGCCTGGGTGTAGTAGGTCTCGGCGTTGACCTTGATCTGCTCGGGGGTCAGCGGCGGGCGCGTGCTGTTGCGCCCCGACGGGTCGCCGATCAGCGTGGTGAAGTCGCCGATCAGGAAAATGACCTGGTGGCCCAGGTCCTGCAGCTGGCGCATCTTGTTGAGCACCACCGTGTGGCCCAGGTGGAT
>NZ_DAMCAM010000104.1:0-3666 GCF_032059615.1 Melaminivora sp.
ACCCGGCCTTCGGCCTGCCGGCGCACTGGATCGACGCCGGCCAGCGCGAAGCGGCGCAAATGGCGGGCTTTACCGTCGTTGATTCGGAAACCGTCATGGCCACCCATTTGTCACACTTGATGCAAGTGCAGGCCGCCAAGCTTTTGTCCCGTACCGAGACGCAGCAACTGGTCGAGCACGTGACGCGCCTGGCGCCCAAACTCATCGAGGAAGTCGTGCCCAAGATGGTCTCCATCACCGTGTTCCAGAAGGTGCTGCAGCTGCTGCTGGAGGAGTCCGTGCACATCCGCGACATCCGCACCATCGTCGAGACACTGGCCGAGCACGCCGGCAGCACGCAGGACCCGCACGAACTGGCCCGGCGCGTGCGCATCGCCCTGTCGCCAGCTATCGTGCAGCAGATCTACGGCCCGACCCGCGAGCTGAGCGTCATCGCCATCGAGCCCGGCCTGGAGCGCCTGTTGATGCAGGCGCTGGGCAACCCTGGCGGCCCCTCGCTCGACCCGGGCGTGGCCGACCTGCTGACGCAAAAGGCCGCCGATGTCGCCATGAAGCAGGAAGAGATGGGCCTGCCCGCCTGCCTGCTGGTGCCCGACGCCATCCGCAGCGCCATCGCCCGCCTGGTGCGCCGCGTGGCGCCGCGCCTGCAAGTGCTGGCGCACAGCGAAATCCCTGAAACCCACACCATCCGCATCGGCCCGATCCTGCAGGGGACCTCCGCATGAACATCAAACGCTTCACCGCCCCCACCGCCCGCGAGGCGTTGGCCAAGGCGCGCATGACCTTCGGCGACGGCACGCTGATCCTGTCCAACCGGCCGATCGACGGGGGTGTGGAGGTCATGGCCACCGCCGAGGAAACCCTGTCCACCCTGCACGACGAGGCGCCGGCCGCCCCCGCGCGCAGCCCCGCCACCCGGCTGCAGGAACGGGCCGACGACCTGGCCGCCAGCCCCGTGCGCCTGCAGCAGCAACCGGCCCCACCGGTCGCGCCGCGTACCCCGGCCGCCCCTGCGCGCAGCGCGGTGGCGCAAGATACCGAGCAGCTCGCCATGAGCACGCTGTCGTTCCAGGACTATGTGCGCGAGCGCATGCTGCGCCGCCGCCACGAGGCGCTGCACGGCAGCGCGCCGGAAGCGCCCGCGACAGCCACTGCGCCGCGCGCCGCCGCCCCCGCACGGCCCGCTGCGCGCAGCGCCGCCGAGGCCCAGCCTGCCAGCGCCCCCCTGGCGCGGCACAACCCGCTGCGCCCGGCCATGCACGCCGCGCTGGGCGCCGAGCACATCGGCGCGCCCGCCCGGCGCGCACCGGCGCCGGCCGCGCCCGCCCCGGTGCTGTCCACCGGCGCCGACCAGCAGAACCTGATGAAGGAGCTGCAGTCGATGAAGGAGCTGATCGAGGAGCGCTTCCACACCCTGGCCTGGCTGGGCCAGGCGCGCCAGGACCCGATCCAGTCCAACCTGATGCTGAAGCTGATCCGCGCCGGCTACTCGCCCGCGCTCTCGCGCGCCGTGCTGGAGCACCTGCCCGAGGGCCTGCCGGCCGCCGAGTCGGTGCGCTGGCTGATCGACGTGCTGGAGCGCAACCTGCGCACCGACGCGCACAGCGCGCCGCTGCAGGAAGAAGGCGGCATCTGGGCGCTGGTCGGCCCCACCGGCGTGGGCAAGACCACCACCACCGCCAAGCTGGCGGCGCAGTGCGCGCGCGTGCACGGTGCGGCCAGCGTCGGGCTGATCACGCTGGACACCTACCGCATGGGCGCGCACGAGCAGCTGCGCTCCTACGGCCGCATGCTGGGCGTGGTGGCGCACCTGGCGCACGACCGCGCCGCGCTGCAGGACCTGCTGGGCCTGCTGGCGGGCAAGAAGATGGTACTGATCGACACCACCGGCGTGGCCCCGCGCGACCCGCGCAAGGGCGATCTGCTGGACGTGCTGCAACTGCCCGGCGTCAACCGCCTGCTGGTGCTCAACGCCAGCAGCCATGGCGACACGCTGGACGACGTGTTCACCGGCTTCAAAACCACCGGCTCGCAGCAGGCCATCCTGTCCAAGGTGGACGAGGCCGTGAAGCTGGGCCCGGCCATCGACGCGCTGATCCGCCACCAGATGGTGCTGCGCGGCGTGACCAACGGCCAGCGCGTACCCGAGGACTGGGAGGCCGCCGACGCGCGCAAGCTGGTCGGCGCCTCCATGCGCACCAGCGTGCGTTCCGCGTTCGACCCCAAGGAGGCCGAACTCAACTTCTTCTTCTCGCCCGCTGCCGCTGCAGCTGGCGAACAGGGGCTGGTCGATGTGGCTTGACACCCCCGTCCACCAGGCCACCGGCCTGCACGGCTTCACGCCGCAGCAGCAGCTGCGCCTGCTGCCCGTGGTCAGCCAGCCCGGTGCCGGCAGCGTCGAGCTGGAGATGCTGTGGCAGCTGTGCTCGGCCCTGCAGCGCCTGTCCTACCCACCCGTGGTGCTGGACGGCACGGCGCAGGAAAGCGAGCGCGCCCCTGGCCTGCTGCACCTGCTCGACGGCCTGCCCTGGCCCGGCGGTGCCGATACCGCCCCCGGCGCAGCGCTGGCCGTGGTGCCCGCCGCGCGCGGATTGGCCCGGCTGGCCCATGCGCCGCAGGCCGGCCAGGCGGCTTTGCCGCTGCTCGCCGGGCTGTTTCGCAGCTACGCCGTGGCCGTGCTGTATGCCGGTGCCGAGCTGTTGGCGCCGCTCCTGCGCGCCAGCCACAGCGTGCCCCTGGTCATGACCGGGCCGGGCGCCCAGGGCATGGTGGCCAGCTACCGGCAGCTCAAGCATCTGGCGCTGCACGCCGGCCTGCCCCGCTGCACCGTGGCCTCCATCCGCCCGCCGCAGGTGCAGACGCCCGGGCGGCAGACAGCCGAGGCGCTGGACACGCTGCAGCGCAGCGCGCTGAGCCATCTGGGCCTGCAGCTGCACACCACGGCGATTGCCGCCGGGCGGGTGCAGGACATTCAGCGCCTGGCCTTGCAGCTGCTGGAGAACGCATGCACCATGGACCCGGCCCCCACCCTTTCGGACCAGAGCCACTGAACGCCACCATGTACACCGCGAAAGGCCAGCTCGACCGCGATGCACTGCTCGCCCAGCACCTGCCGCTGGTGCGCCGCATCGCCCACCACATGATCGCCAAGCTCCCGCCCAACGTGGAGCTGGACGACCTGATCCAGGTCGGCATGATCGGCCTGACCGACGCGCTGTCGCGCTACGAGGTCGCGCAGGGCGTGCAGTTCGAGACCTTTGCCAGCCAGCGCATCCGCGGTGCCATGCTCGACGAGCTGCGCGGCGGCGACTGGATGAGCCGCAGCTCGCGCAAGAGCCAGAAGGACATCGAGCAGGCGCTGCGCCGCGCCGAGCAGCGCCTGGGGCGTGTGCCGCTCGAGTCCGAAATCGCCCAGGAGCTGGGCATGCCGCTGGCCGAGTACCAGAGCCTGCTGGGCAAGGTGCGCGGCACGCAGCTGGTGTACCTGGAGGACATGCACCAGGGCGACAGCGAGGGCGACGAGGGCTTCCTGGACCGGCACGTGGCCGACGAGGCCGCGGACCCCATGGCCGTGCTGCGCGATCAGCGCCTGCGCGCCTCGCTGGTGGCCGCCATCAAGGGCCTGCCCGAGCGCGAGCAGTACATCATGGGCATGTACTACGAGCA
>NZ_DAMCAM010000105.1:0-3409 GCF_032059615.1 Melaminivora sp.
GGTGGCCTGGCCCTGGCTGCGCGGCCACGTCACCTGGCTTTATTACCTGCAGCACCTGGGCGCGCACCTGGCGCTGGCGGCATGGTTCGCGCGCTCGCTTGGCGCGGGGCGCGAACCGGTGGTCAGCGCCATGGCGCGCATGATCGCCCCGCGCCCCTTGAGCGCGCGCACGCGCCGCTACACGCGCAACGTCACCCTGGCCTGGGCGCTGTTCCTCGCGGGCAATGCCCTTGTCTCCACGCTGCTGTTCGCCTGGGCGCCAGCGGAAGTCTGGTCGGTGCATGCCAACCTGCTCACCGGCCCCCTGCTGGGCGTATTCTTCCTGCTGGAGATGCTGGTGCGCCAACGAGTGCTGCCGCCTGAGGACCGGCCCTCCATCAAGGATGTGGCGCGCGCCTGGCAGGCCCAGCGCGGCCGCTCCCCGGCCTCGGATCGCGTTGCATGAGTGGCTTGCCTCTGATCAGCGGCCGTGGGCCGGGCGACATCCTTGCCTGGCGCCCGCAAGGGCCGGTCAGCGTTGCGCGCTACTGCGCCGACGCCCTGGCGCTGGCCGCCGCGCTCCCATACGGGCGCTACATCGTCAACCTGTGCGAGGATCGCTACCACTACGCGGTGCTGCTCGCCGCCTGCGCACTGTCGGGGCGCGTGAGCCTGCAGCCCTCGTCGCAGTCCGAGGCCACGCTGCGCCAACTGGCCCGTACCTACGCCGGTGCGCTGGCCGTGACGGACACACCCACGCCGCTGCCCCCCGAATTGCCCGCCTATCCGCTGCCCTCGCTGCAGGAGCTGGTCGGCAAGTCCTGTGCAGAAGTTCCGCGCATCGCGCCGGAGGCGGTCGTCGCCATCCTGTTCACTTCGGGCTCCACCGGCATGCCCCAGCCGCATGCGAAAACCTGGGGCAAGCTGGTCGCCAACGGCCGCGCCGAGGCCAAGGCCCTGGGGTTGCTGGACGCGCCGCACGCGCTCGTCGGCACGGTGCCGGCGCAGCATAGCTACGGTTTTGAATCGACCTTCCTGCTCGCGCTGCATGGCGGCTGCAGTTTCTGGAGCGGCAAACCGTTCTATCCGCAGGACCTGGCCGACGCACTCGCCGCGGTGCCCCGGCCGGCAATGGTCGTCACCACGCCTTACCACCTGGCGAGCGTGCTGGCCTCGGGCGTGGCGCTGCCGCCGGTGGCGCGCTGGCTCTCGGCCACCGCGCCGCTGGATGTGCCGCTGGCCGCACAGGCCGAGGCCGCCACCGGCGCGCCGGTGCACGAGATCTACGGTTCGACCGAATCCTCGCAGCTCGCCACGCGACGCACCACGGCCGGGGTCGAATGGACGCTCATGCCCGGCGTGCGCCTGGAGCAGGAGGGCGATACCACCTGGGCGAGCGGGGGGCATGTGGAAGGGCGCGTGGCGCTGGCCGACATCCTCGCCCTGCACGAAGACGGGCGCTTCACGCTGCAGGGGCGCCATGCCGACATGGTGAATCTGGCGGGCAAGCGCACCTCGCTTGCCTACCTCAATCACCAGTTGCGCACGATCCCCGGCGTGCAGGACGGGGCCTTCTTCCTGCCGGACGAAGAGGAAGCGGCTCGTGCCGGCCGGCTGGTGGCCTTCGCCGTCGCGCCGGCCGGCGAGCGCGCCGCACTGCTGGCCGCGCTGCGCACGCGGATCGATCCCATCTTCATGCCGCGTCCGCTGGTGCTGGTCGAGGCGATCGCGCGCAATGCCACGGGCAAGATCGCGCGCAGCACGCTGGAGGCATTGCATGAGCGGTGGATACGCAATGCCCGCTGACTGGACCGTCCCGGTCGACCATCCGGCGTTCGCCGGGCATTTCCCCGGCCGGCCCATCGTGCCGGGCGTGGTGCTGCTCGACCACAGCCTGCTGCGCGCCAGCGCCTTGCCCGCGGGCCGGCGCTGGTGCATCGCTCAGGCCAAGTTCCTGCGCCCGGTGGGCCCGGGCGAGACGCTGCGCTGGTCGTTCACCCCCGCCTCGCCCGGCGCGCAGCGCTTTGCCATCCACGCCGGTGAGGCCCTGGTGGCCAGCGGTGTGCTGCAGCAGGAGGATGCGGCGTGAGCCAAGCCGCTGCCTGGGCGCGAGAGGGCGAGCGCAGCCACATGTGGCTGCTGCGCCTGATGGTCTGGATCTCACTGACGGCGGGACGCAGCCTGGGCCGGGTCGTGCTGCACGGCATCGCCCTGTACTTCGTGCTCTTTGCTCCCAGGGCGCAGCGCGCCAGCCGCGCCTACCTGGCACGCATGCTGGGCCGCGCGCCGCGCTGGCGCGAGCGCTACAAGCATGTGTTGTGGTTTGCCACCACCATCCACGACCGGGTGTTCCTGCTGCGCAACCGAGGCGCCGGGCTGCAGGTCGACGTGCGCGGTGCGGATGCTTTGCACGCCGCGTTGCGCGGCGGGCGCGGCGCGCTGCTGATGGGCGCGCACCTGGGCAGCTTCGAGGTGCTGCGCACCGTGGGCCAGAAGCGCGGCGGCCTGCGCGTGGCCATGGCCATGTACGAGGACAATGCGCGCCAGCTCAACGCCACGCTCGCGGCCATCGCGCCCGATGCGATGCAGGACGTGATCGCGCTGGGCCGGATGGAATCCATGCTCGCGGTGCGCGATCGGCTCGACGACGGCTGCCTGGTCGGACTGCTTGCCGACCGCTCGCTCGCCGCCGATGATGCTTGCGCCCGCCTGCCGTTCCTGGGCGAGGAGGCTGCCTTTCCCCTCGGCCCCTGGCGGCTCGCCGCCATGCTGCAGCGCCCGGTGTTCTTCATGGCCGGGCTCTACCTGGGCGGCAACCGCTACGAGATCCGCTTCGAACCCCTCGCCGACTTCCGTGCCACGCCGCGCGCGCTGCGCCCGGCAGCGATGGCCGAGGCGCAGCGGGCCTACGTGGCGGTGCTGGAGCGCACGCTGCGCGACGCGCCCCTGAACTGGTTCAACTTCTACGACTTCTGGCACGCCCCATGATCCTGCGTACTCTGTTCACTGTTACGTTGGCCTGCGCATCGCTTGCCGCGCACGCTTTCGACGTGGACCAGCTCATGGGCGAGCTGGCCCAGTTCAAGGGCGGGCGCGCACGCTTCGTCGAGACGCGCCACGCCGCCCTGCTGGATGCGCCCGTGGTCTCCAGCGGAGAGTTGCGTTTCGTGCCGCCCGACCGGCTGGAAAAGCAAACGCTCAAGCCCCGGCGGGAAAGCCTGGTGCTGGAGAAGAACACGCTCACCGTGGAGCAGGGCGGCCGCAGCATGACCTGGCACGTGGGTAGCCGCCCCGAGGCCCTGGCCTTCATCGAGAGCGTGCGCAGCACGCTGGCCGGCAACCGTGCACGGCTCGAAAAATACTACCGGCTGGAATTGCAGGGCAGCGAGAAGGACTGGAAGTTGATCCTCCTGCCCGCGAATGCCGAAGT
>NZ_DAMCAM010000106.1:0-3367 GCF_032059615.1 Melaminivora sp.
TGGGCCGCGGTGCGCGGCGCTCGGCCTGCGGCGGCGCCGGCGCTGCAGCCGCCCGTGCCTCGGCCCGCGGCGGCGGCGCCTCGGGCATGGGCGGGGCAGCTGCGGGAAGGACGGAGGGCGCCGGCTCGACAGGTTGCGCCGGCACCGGCACGGAGGTGGGCAAGGGCGCATGCGCCCCGGCGGCCATGCGGGACGCGCCCGCGCCCGCCTGCCCCAGCCACCAGCCCGCGCCCGCCAGGGCCAGGGCGGCCAGCACGGCTGCCAACCCCAGCGGCAGCGCGGCGGCCGTGGGGCGCGCGGGTGGCGCCAGCGCGTCCGGCATGGGAGTGTGCAGGCCGGGCACGCTGCCCTGGCTGCGTTCGGCCTGGGCGCGCCGCAGCGCGTCGAGGATGTAGGACATGGGTTCAGCCTTCGATGTGCTGCAGGCGCGGCTCGGGCACGCCGGTGGCCCGGTTGAGCCGCATGAGGGTCAGCGGCCCGGCCAGGCCGTCGGCCGTGAGGCCCTGGGCTTTCTGAAATGCGTGGATGCGCGCGCGCCGGTCGCCGGGCGCCGGGCGCGGGGCGGCCGGACCGGCGGCGCGCGCCAGCCGGTCGTCGAGCCACTGCGCCGCGGCGGCGCTGCCCAGCACGTCGCCCGAGGCGGGCAGCTCCGCCGGGGCGCGCCACAGCGTGGCCGCCTCGCCGTGCCACAGCGGCGCCAGCTCGGCCAGCGGCAGGGCCAGCGTGCGGCTGTTGTCGACCACGAGCACGGCCGTGTCCGCGCCGAGCGAGCGCAATAGCGCCCAGCGCGGCGCCGCCTGGCCCGGTGCCTGCAGGCCCAGCAGCGTCGGCCGGTCGAGCTGGCGCAGCAGATCCAGGCTGGCGTCACGGCCGTGCCAGCAGCGCAGCTGCATCAAGGCAAGGGCCGCGCAGGCTCCTGCCTCGCCCTCGGCCCCTCCGGGCGCTGCGAAGATCCCGCGGGCCTCGGGCATTTCGGCCTGCCAGAGCCGCGCCAGCCGGCCCCAGTCGGGCTCCTGCCCCGCCGCGCTGCCGGCGGGCGCCGCCAGCCACTGCGCCAGCGTGAGGCTCTGCCCTTCGGCGGCCGGGGCCGCGGCAGGTGCCGCACCGGCCGCCAGCGATGGGCCTGCAATCCGGCCCGGCCACGCGCCGGCAGCCCATACGGCGCCGAACGCGGCGGCGGCGCCCAGCAGCAGCCCGGCCGTGCCTGCCTGCCAGTGCCGGCGCGCGCCGCCCGTCGGGCTCAGCCGGCCGCCCGCGCCCCTGGCTGCCCCGTCACCGGCCACTTCGCGCGCGGCCCGGCGCAGCGTGGCGGGGCGCACCTCGCGCTCGCCCTGACTGTAGGCGCCCAGCAGCGCACGGTCGCACAGCAGGTTGATGCGCCGCGGCACGCCCCCGGCCAGGGCGTGGATCCGCGCCAGCACCGCCGGCGCAAAGGGCAGCGGGCCGCGCTGGCCCGCGACGGCCAGGCGGTGCGCGACGTACTGCGCCGTCTCGGCACGGCTCAAGGGACCCAGGTGGTAGCGCGCGATGATGCGCTGGGCGAGCTGCTCCAGGCCTGGCCGCGCGACCATGTCGCGCAGCTCGGGCTGGCCGATCAGGATGATCTGCAGCAGCTTGCGCTCGCTGGTCTCCAGGTTGGTCAGCAGGCGCAGTTGCTCCAGCACCTCGGGCGCCAGGTTCTGCGCCTCGTCGATCACCAGCACGCTGGTGCGCCCGGCGGCATGGGCCTGCAGCAGGAAGGCGTTGAGCGGGTCGATGCAGTCCTTGGCCGTGGTCGCGCCCGGGCTGCCGGCGTGCGGCTCGACGCCGAACTCCTCGCACACCGAGCGCAGCAGCTCGATCGCCGTGAGCCGGGGGTTGAAGATGTAGGCGACGTGGCAGGTGGCGGGCACCTGCTCCAGAAAGCAGCGGCAGACGGTGGTCTTGCCCGTGCCCACCTCGCCCGTGAGCAGCACGAAGCCACCCCCCGCGTCCAGGCCGTAGAGCAGGTGCGCCAGCGCCTCGCGGTGGCGCTCGCTCATGAAGAGGTAGCGCGGGTCCGGGGCGATGGAGAACGGCGGATGCTGCAGGCCGAAGAAGGGGGCGTACATGGGCGCGAGGATAGCGCCGCGCTGGCGGGGGCTCGCAGTCTTGGACGAGGCAGGGGTGTTAAGGGTTAGACCCGCTGGGACAAACCCCTAGATTGTCGTTACAAAGACAGAATGACGTCAAAGTCATTCCTACCATTCGCCGCAATCCCGCAGCAGGCTACGGCTTTTTCCTACACGCCACGCTGCCGTCCCCCCCGAACCCCGAGGAGCCGGAATGACAACCACATTCCCCCACCTGCTGCTGCGCCACGCGGCCGAGCGTCCCGAGGCGCCCGCACTGCGCGAAAAAGAATATGGCATCTGGCAGACCTGGAGCTGGCAGGCCGCCAGCGCCGAGGTGCGCGCCATGGCCTGCGGCCTGCTGTCGCTGGGCTTTGCGCGCGGCCAGAACCTGGCGCTCATCAGCGACAACCGCCCCCACGTCTATATGGGCTTCCTGGCGGTGCAGAGCATGGGCGGCGTGCCCATCCCGCTGTACCAGGACGCGGTGGCCGCGGAGATGACCTTCGTCATGCAGGACGCGGGCATCGAGTTCGCCTTCGCCGAGAACCAGGAGCAGGTGGACAAGCTGCTGGAGGTGCGCGAGACCGTGCCCGGCATCCGCCACATCATCTACGACGACCCGCGCGGCCTGCGCAAGTACGACCAGCCGGGCCTGATCAGCACGGCCGACCTGGTGACGCGCGGCAACGCATGGGACCGCGCCAACCCGGGCGTGTGGGAGTCGATGCTGGGCAGCGTCCGCCCGCAGGACGTCTCGGTCATCCTCTACACCTCGGGCACCACCGGCAAGCCCAAGGGCGTGTGCCTGACGCACGAGGCCTTCGTCGGCTCGGCCAGCGGCGGCATCGAGGTGGACCGCCTGGGCCCCTCGGACAACGTGCTGTCCTACCTGCCCCCGGCCTGGGTGGGCGACCACCTGTTCTCGTTCGCGCAGTGGATGGTGGCCGGGTTCACCATCAACTGCCCCGAGTCGGCCAGCACCGTGTCCATCGACATGCGCGAGATCGGCCCGAGCTACTACTTCGCGCCGCCGCGCGTGTTCGAGGGCATGCTGACCTCGGTGTCGATCCGCATGGAGGACGCCGCCCGCCCGAAGCGCTGGCTGTTCGAGCAGTGCATGCAGCTGGCGCGCCGCGTGGGCTCGGACATCCTGGACGGCAAGAGTGTGGGGACGCTGGACCGCCTGAAATACAGGCTGGCCGACTTCGCCATCTACGGGCCGCTGCGCAACGTCATGGGCCTGTCGCGCATCCGCGTGGCCTACACCGCGGGCG
>NZ_DAMCAM010000107.1:0-3335 GCF_032059615.1 Melaminivora sp.
CGCCCATCGACTACGAGGGCGTGGGCACCATGTCCAAGTCCAAGAACAACGGCGTCGATCCGCAGGACCTGATCGAGCGCTACGGCGCCGACACCGCGCGCCTGTACACCATGTTCACCGCACCGCCCGAGCTCACCCTGGAGTGGAACGACTCGGCGGTGGAGGGCAGCCACCGCTTCCTGCGCCGGGTGTGGAACTTCGGCGTGCGCCTGGCCGCCATCGACCGGGACGCGGCGCTGGCCAGCGCCGCCGGCGCGAAAAGCCTGGCCGACGTGGCCTTCAGCCCGGCGGCGCGCGCGCTGCGGCTGGAGATCCACACCGTGCTGCGGCAGGTGCACTACGACTACCAGCGCATGCAGTACAACACCGTGGTCTCGGGCTGCATGAAGATGCTCAACGCGCTGGAGGACTTCAGGGACACGGCCGGCGCCGGCGCCGCCGTGGCGCTGATCGAGGGCTTTTCCATCCTGCTGCGCGTGCTCTACCCGGCCACGCCCCACCTCACGCACGTGCTGTGGCAGGACCTGGGCTATGCCGGCACGCTGGGCGACCTGCTGGACGCGCCCTGGCCGCAGGTGGACGCGGGCGCGCTGGTGCAGGACGAGCTCGAACTGGTGCTGCAGATCAACGGCAAGCTGCGCGGCGCCGTGCGCGTGCCCGCCAGCGCCGACAAGGCGGCCATCGAGCAGGCGGCGCTGGCGAGCGACGAGTTCCAGAAGTTCTCCGAGGGCCGCGCGCCGAAAAAAGTCGTGGTCGTGCCCGGCCGCCTGGTCAACGTGGTGGTCTGAGGCTGCCCCGTCCCACCATGCACAGGCGTACCCTTCTCTCCCTGTTCCCCCTGCTGGCCGCGGCTCCCCTGGCCGGCTGCGGCTTTCGCCTGCGCGGCGTGCCGCAGTTCGGCTTTGCCTCGCTGTACGTGCAGGCCGGCGCCGGCTCGGCCCTGGCGCGCGAGCTGCGCCGCACGCTGGCTGCCAGCAGCGACCGCCTGCTGTTGCTGACCGAGCCGGTCCAGCTGCCCCAGGCCGAGGTGGTGCTGGAGATCCTGTCCGAGCAGACCGAGCGCGTGGTCGTCGGCCAGAGCGCCACCGGTCAGGTGCGCGAGCTGCAGCTGCGCCTGCGCCTGCGCTTTCGCCTGCGCGGCCAGGACGGGCGCGAGTGGATCCCGGCCACCGAGCTCGTGCAGACGCGCGACATCAGCTACAACGAGACCATCGCCCTGTCCAAGGAGAGCGAGGAGACGCTCTTGTTTCGCAACATGCAGACCGACCTGGTGCAGCAGCTGCTGCGGCGCCTGGCGGCGGTCAAGGGGCCGCTACGGCAGTAAAAATTGATAGCTGCTCGCGCTTCTTCCACGCCGGCCAGAGGCCTTTCCCCCTGCTCCCTCCCCCCCTGGGGGAGGGTTGGGGTGGGGGCCAGCGGCGATGGCCCATCCCTTGCGGCACGCCAGCGCCAGCCGGCCCCCATCCCCGCCTTCCCCCAGCGGGGGAAGGAGTAAGAGCGGCCATGCACCTGCCCCTGCCCCAACTCCCCGCCCAGCTGCAAAAAGGCCTGCGTCCGCTGTACGTGCTGCACGGCGATGAGCCGCTCCTGCAGCAGGAGGCGCTGGACGCCATCCGCGCCGCGGCGCGTGCCCAGGGCTACAGCGAGCGCAGCAGCTTCACCGTTGCCGGCGCGCACTTCGACTGGAGCGCCGTGCTGGCCGCCGGTGGCTCGCTGTCGCTGTTTGCCGAGCGCCAGATCGTGGAGATCCGCATCCCCGGCGGCAAGCCGGGCAAGGACGGCTCGACCGCGCTGCAGCAGATCGCCGAGGGTGCGCGCGGCAATGACAGCCTGCTCACCATCGTCCTGCTGCCGCGCCTGGACAAGGCCATGCGTGTCAGTGCCTGGTTCACGGCGCTGGAGGGTGCGGGCGCTGCCGTGCAGATCGACCCGGTCGAGCGCGCCCAGCTGCCCGGCTGGCTGGCCCAGCGCCTGGCCGCCCAGGGCCAGCGGGTGGCCGGCGGCGAGGCCGGCCAGCGCACGCTGCAGTTCTTTGCCGACCGGGTCGAGGGCAACCTGCTGGCCGCGCACCAGGAGATCAGCAAACTCGCCCTGCTGCACCCGCCGGGCGAGCTGCCTGAGGGGGCCATCGAAGCCGCCGTGCTCAACGTGGCGCGCTACGACGTGTTCAAGCTGTCCGAGGCGGTGCTGTCCGGCCAGGTGCTGCGCGCGCAGAAGATGCTCGACGGCCTGCAGGCCGAGGGCGCGGCCGCCGTGCTGGTGCACTGGACGCTGGCCGAGGACATCCGGGCGCTCAAACGCACCAAGGACGCCCTGGGCGCCGGCAAGCCCCTGCCCATGGCGCTGCGCGAGAGCCGCGTCTGGGGCGCGAAGGAGCGCCCATTCGCCGCCCTGGTGCAACGCGCCAGCGAGGCGCAGCTGACCCGCCTGCTGCAGTCGGCACACGTGGTGGACGGCATCGTCAAGGGCCTGCGCGCGCCCGGCTGGCCGCAGGACGCCTGGCAGGCACTGGCCCGGCTGGCGCTGCAGCTGGGGCAGCTGGCGCGTTAGGCTGGAGGCTTATCGCGTGCTGGATGGGGCGCTGCTGGCGGGGTCAAGCGCCTTGCCGGCCTTGGCCGCCCACTGGCCGATCGATTCGACCAGCGCGCCGTGGCTGAAAGAGCAGCTTTCCTCGGTGAACAGTGCGCCGGCCTCCAGCCGGTCGAGCAGGCCCAGCAGCACCTCGCCATAGCGCGGCGGCAAGGTCTTGAGCAGCTCCTCCTGGGCGCGGGCGGCGGCGCTGAAGGCGTGGTTGCTGATGCGCTGCTCCGCCAGCTGCTGCAGGTCGGCGCGCAGGTTGTCGAGTTGGGTGCGGGCAAGGTTGTGGCTCATGGGGCCAAGGGTAGCGCGGCCGGGCGCCGACCGGTGGCGGGTGGTAGCAAGGGGCATGCCATCTGCGCCAGAATCGCGTCCCATGAACGCGCTCAACATCGCTGAATACACCCACACCCTCGGTTTGCAGGCAAAAGCGGCGTCAGCCCGCATGGCGCAAGCGCCGGCAGCTATCAAAAACAAAGCCCTGCTGGCCCTGGCCCGGATGCTGCGCGCCAGTGGCGACGTCCTGGCCGCGGCCAACGCGCAGGACCTGGAGCGTGCCCGCGCCGCCGGCCTGGCCGAGCCCATGGTCGATCGGCTGAAGCTCACGCCCAGGGTCATCGAGACCTGCGCCCTGGGCTGCGAGCAGCTGGCCGCCATGCCCGACATCATTGGCGAGGTGCAGGGCATGCAGCAGCAGGACAGCGGCATCCGCGTGGGCCGCATGCGCGTGCCCATCGGCGTGTTCGGCATGATCTACG
>NZ_DAMCAM010000108.1:0-3002 GCF_032059615.1 Melaminivora sp.
CCGACAACCTGTGCTACATGATGGTCAACACCGAGCCGCAGGAAGAAATCTCGGTCAAGTTCGAGTACGAGGTTGACGCCACGGGCCAGGTCATCCAGAACCAGATCGACATGGACGTGCGCTCCGCCGATCTGGTGAAAGAAGACTTTGCCTGGGCGCGCTCCAAGTTCGCAGACTTCTTGTGACAACCCCCTGAGCCGCTGCGCGGCCTCCCCCTTCTCTCGCGCTGCGCGCGGGAAGGGGGACGACGCCACTGGGCCGGCGAAGCCGGACCCACGGCGTCTGCTGGCACGGGGCGGCGCCTGTTTTCACCCTCGCTTTTTTCATTTCACCGACATGCAACGACATCCTTCCCGCCGCGCGCTGATGGCTGCCGGCGCGGCGCTGGCCCTGCCGGGCGCGGCGCTGGCGCAGGCGCAGAGCAAGGCGCCGCTGGCCGATGCCCTGGCGCCCAACCCGGCGGCGTTCCGCAAGGCCATGGCCGACTTCACGCAGGGGCACGTGGCGCAGGCCGAGGGCCTGCTGCTGGACGTGCCCACGCTGGCCGACAACCCCGGCGCCGTGCCCGTGAAAGTGAAGGTCACTCTGCCCATCACCGAGCAGGACTGGTGCGAGGAGATCATCGTGCTGGCCGACCTGAACCCCTCGCCGCTAGCCTGCCGGCTGCAGTTCACGGCGGCCGCCGGCACGGCCGAGGCCGCGGTGCGCGTGCGCCTGTCGCAGTCGCAGACCCTCCATGCCCTGGCGCGCATGAAGAGTGGCAGGCTGCTGGCCGCCAGCCAAGCCGTCACCGTGGCCGCCAGCGGCTGCGGCATGTGACAAGAAGGAGTCCCGCATGAATCAGAAACCGCCCCGCGTCTGGGTCAGCAACGCCAGCCCGAAGGCGGGCGAGGTGCTGCGCGTGCGCGCCCAGATCGAGCACGTCATGGAAAGCGGCCTGCGCAGCGATGGCGCCGGCAAGATCCGCCCGCGCAACATCGTCACGCGCTTCGAGGCGCGCCTGGGACCTGCCCTGCTGTTCGCATGGGAGCCCGGCATTTCCGTGGCGCAGAACCCCTACATCGAGTTCACCTTCGTGGCGCGCGCCAGCGGCGAGCTGAAGCTGCTGTGGAAGGACGATGCCGGCCAGAGCACCAGCGCCTCCAAGGCCATTACGGTGGCCTGAGGCGCCCTCAAGTTTTAAGCATCAAAAAGGCCACCAGCGCTTACCAGTCAAGCGCTGGCAGCTATCAATTCGATAGTCTCAGCAAGCCGACAGGCGTGACCTGAGCCTCGTCCACCCAGAACACCGCCACGGCGTTCACCAGCTCCTGTGCCTGGCTGCCCAGGCTGCCGGCCGACGCCGCCACCTGCTCCACCAGCGCGGCGTTTTGCTGGGTGACGTGGTCCATCTGCGCAATGGCCTCGCCGATCTGCGCCACGCCGGCGCGCTGCTCGTCGCTGGCGCGGCTGATCTCCCCCATGAGCGCCGTGGCGCGGGCAATCGCCGCCACCACCTCGTGCATGGTGGCGCCGGCGCGGTCCACCAGCTGCGTGCCCTGCTGCACCTGGCCGGCGCTGTCGGCGATCAGCGCCTTGATCTCGCGCGCTGCCTCGGCGCTGCGCTGGGCCAGCTGGCGCACCTCGCCGGCCACCACGGCAAAGCCCCGGCCCTGCTCGCCGGCGCGGGCGGCTTCCACGGCGGCATTGAGCGCCAGGATGTTGGTCTGGAAGGCGATGCCGTCGATGACGCCGATGATGTCGCCGATGCGCCGGCTGGCGGAGTCGATGCCGCGCATGGTCTGCACCACCTCGCCAACCACGGCGCCGCCGCGCTCGGCCACGGCGCTGGCTTCGCGTGCCAGGGCGTCGGCCTGCTGGGCGCTGTCGGCGTTCAGGTCCACGGCGTGGCGCAGCTCCTGCATGGAGGCGGAGGTCTGCTGCAGCGCCGCGGCCTGCGATTCGGTGCGGTTGGACAGGTCGATGTTGCCTTGCGTGATCTCGGTGCTGGCGCCCAGCACGCTGTGCGCGCCCTGGCGCACGTGAGTGACCACGCCAGCCAGCGCGCCCTGCATGTCTTTCAGCGCCAGCAGCAGCTGGGCCACCTCGTTGCGGCCGCTGGCCTGGATGGGCTCGCTCAGGCGTCCTGCCGCCACGGAGCGCGCCACGCGCACCGCCTGGCGCAGCGGCACGCTGATGGAGCGCGTGATCCACCACGCCAGCGCGGCGCCCAGCACCAGCAGCACCAGCGGCACGCCCCACAGCACGCTGCGCACGCTGGTGGCCGCGCGCTCGGTGGCGCCGGTGGCCTGCTCCAGCTGGCCCTGCTGCTGCGCCAGCAGCGTGTCGATGGCACCCAGGTAGGCCTGCTGCGCCGGGTGCATCTTCTCAACCAGCAGCTCCTTGGCGTCGAACACCTGGCCCGAGGCGGACAGGTCGCGTGCCTCTTCCTGCAGCGGCTCGTACACCTTGCGCGCGGCCTGCACCTGGGCCAGCACGGTCTGCGCGGCGGCGTCGCCGGCGAGCAATCGGTCCAGCTCGGCGAAGTGCTGGTCGATACGCCGCTGTGTGGCCACGATGCGCTCGCCCTCGGCCATGATGGCGGAGCTCTCGCTCATCAGGATCATGTTGCGCACGCTGGTGCCGATGCCCAGCACCTCTTCCTTGATGGCATTGGCCGCCACCATGCGCGGCATGCGCGTGCCGGCCACGTCGCCGAGCAGCCCGGTCATGGCCGACAGCTGCAGCCACACCGCCGCCACCATGGCCAGCACCATCAGCCCCAGCAGGGCGAAGCCCAGCACCAGGCGGGAGGAAATTCGCAGGTCGTCGATTCGCATGGCGTGCCGGCCGCCGGCGCCCTGCACGGGCCCGGGCGGCAAGGGAGTTGCAGGTGGATAAAAGGCAAAGCGCCGGCACGGGCCGGCGCTTGCTGCTCCCTCCTCGGAGGGATTCAGGCAGGTGTCAGAGCATGCCCAGCATGCGCGGGAACCACAGGCTCAGCTCGGGCACGTAGGTCACCA
>NZ_DAMCAM010000109.1:0-2884 GCF_032059615.1 Melaminivora sp.
ATTTGCATCGGCGCCTCCACCGGCGGCACCGAGGCCATCCGCGAGGTGCTGGTGCGCATGCCCGCGGACTCGCCCGCCATCGTCATCACCCAGCACATGCCGCCGGGCTTCACCACCAGCTTCGCCGCGCGCCTGAACAGCCTGTGCCAGATCACGGTCAAGGAAGCGGTGCACGGCGAGCGCATCCTGCCCGGCCATGCCTACATCGCGCCGGGCGGCCGGCAGTTCCACCTGGCGCGCAGCGGCGCCAACTACGTGGCCGTGGTGGACGACGGCCCGCCGGTCAACCGCCACAAGCCCTCGGTGGAGGTGCTGTTCAAGTCCGCCGCCGCCGTGGTGGGGCGCAACGCCTACGGCATCATGCTGACCGGCATGGGCGCCGACGGCGCCGCCGCCATGCGCGAGATGAAGGACGCGGGCAGCTACAACTACGTGCAGGACGAGGCCAGCTGCATCGTCTTCGGCATGCCGCGCGAAGCCATCGCGCACGGCGCGGCCGACGAGGTGCTGCCGCTCACCCAGATCGGCCCGGCCCTGATCGCGCGGCTGCGCGGCGCGACCGACCGGATGCACCACCGCATCTGAGCCTGGCGCCGTAGCCGGGACTGCACCGGCCGGTGCGGTGCCGTCCAGGCGTGTTGCTTCCCTATTGATAGCAATGGGTCGGCGCAAAGTCTCAATTTCAATATCTTTTCTTCTTGAAACTTAGTGCGGTAGCCGACCTTTTGCTCCTGTTCAGATAGCAAATCAGCCCGAGAGCGCCTCCCAGCGCTCCAGTGCCTGCAGCAGCAGCTCTTCGATCTCGCCATCGCGCGCGTGCAGGGCCGCGGCGCGGGCACCATCGCTGACGTAGAGGCTGCCGTCGGCCAGTTCGGCGTGGATGGCTTTTTGCTCGGCCTCCAGCGCCCCGATGTGTTCGGGCAGCTGTTCGAGCTCGCGCTGCTCCTTGTAGCTGAGCTTCTTCTTCTGGGGCGGAGACGGTTGGGCCGGGGCGGCGCGCCGGGTTTCGTCCTTCCTTTCGTCCTTCGCCTCCCGGCTGCGCTCCACTGCCGGCGCCGGCGCAGGAGCCGCTGCCAGCGCGCGGCTGCGCCGCGACTGGGTCAGCCAGTCCTGCACATCGCCTTCGTATTCGCGCCACAGGCCTTCGCCCTCGCTGGCGATGATGCTGGTCACCACGTTGTCCAGGAAGGTGCGGTCGTGGCTGACCAGGAACACCGTGCCGTCGTAGCCCTGCAGCAGCTCTTCGAGCAGCTCCAGCGTGTCGATGTCCAGATCGTTGGTCGGCTCGTCGAGCACCAGCACGTTGGCTGGCCGCGCGAACAGCCGCGCCAGCAGCAGGCGGTTGCGCTCGCCGCCCGAGAGCGAGCGCACGGGCGAGTGGGCGCGCGCCGGGGAGAACAGGAAGTCGCCCAGATAGCTCTTCACGTGCTTGCGCTGGCCGCCGATCTCGATCCATTCGCTGCCCGGGCTGATGAAGTCCTCCAGCGTCGCGTCCAGGTCGATGGCGTTGCGCATCTGGTCGAAGTAGGCCACCTGCAGGTTGCTGCCGCGGCGCACGCTGCCGCTGTCGGGCTCCAGCTCGCCCAGGATGAGCTTGAGCAGCGTGGTCTTGCCCGCACCGTTGGGCCCGACCAGCCCGATCTTGTCGCCGCGCAGCAAGGTGGCGCTGAAGTCGCGCACCACGGTGCGGCCGTCGCCGAAGGCCTTGCTGACCCCGGTGAGCTCGGCGATGATCTTTGCCTGGTAGCCGCCCTGGCGGCCCGAATCGACGTCCAGCCTGACGCTGCCCAGCACTTCGCGCCGGGCGGCGCGGTCGGCGCGCAACGCCTGCAGCCGCTTGACGCGCCCCTGGCTGCGCGTGCGCCGCGCCTCCACGCCCTTGCGGATCCAGACCTCTTCCTGCGCGAGCAGCTTGTCGGCGCGGGCGTTGATCACCGCTTCCTGGGCCAGCTGCTCTTCCTTTTGCTGCAGGTAGCGGGCGAAGTTGCCGGGGTAGGAGCGCAGCTGGCCCCGGTCCAGCTCGACGATGCGGGTGGCGATGCGGTCCAGGAAGGCCCGGTCGTGGGTGATGGTCACCACGGCGCCGGAGAAGGCGAGCAGCAGCTCTTCCAGCCACTCGATGGAATCGAGGTCCAGGTGGTTGGTGGGCTCGTCCAGCAGCAGCACATCGGGCCGCGTGACCAGCGCCTGCGCCAGCGCCACCCGCTTGCGCGTGCCGCCCGAGAGCGTGGAGACCACGGCCTGCGGGTCCAGGCGCAGGCGCTGCAGCGTCTCGCTGACGCGCTGCTCCCAGTTCCAGCCGTCCTGTGCGTCGATGCGCGAGTGCAGCGCATCCAGGTCCATGTCGGCCGCACCCGAAAGGTAGTGCTGCCTGAGCGCGATGACCTCCGACAGACCCTGCGCCGCTGCGTCAAAGACCGTGGCCTCCTGGGGCAGGGCGGGTTCTTGCGCCACATAGGCGATGCGCATGCCCTGCTGCACATGAAGCGTGCCGTCGTCAGGCTGCGCCAGGCCGCCCAGGATCCTGAGCAGCGAAGATTTCCCGGCGCCGTTGCGGCCGATCAGACCGACGCGTTCGCCACCCTCCAGGGAGAACTCGGCGTGGTCCAGCAGCGCCACGTGGCCAAAGGCCAGCTGCGCATCCATCAAGGTAAGAAGTGCCATCGGGCCATTATCCGGACCCCGTGCTGCCGGGGCGCGCAACCATGAACGGCAAGAAAGTCAGGAAATGTCCCGTTTCCGGGTAAACCCTGGGCTATACTTCGTCCCACGCTGCAGCCACGGCACCTTCCCCAGGGAAGAGCAAAGAGGTTGCAGCGCGGCGGGAAGAGCGGTCCTAAAAAACTTTCTTCCCCGGTCTTGCAACTGGCTGGATTTCTGGTGT
>NZ_DAMCAM010000110.1:0-2784 GCF_032059615.1 Melaminivora sp.
AGCTGCTGTGCTTCGCACTGTTCGCCTCGGCCTTCAACCTGCTGCTGGGCTACACGGGCCTGCTGTCCTTCGGGCACGCGGCCTTCCTGGGCGGCGCGGCCTACGTCACCGGCCACGCCATCAAGGCCTGGGGCGCCACGCCCGAGCTGGGCCTGCTGGCCGGCCTGCTGAGCGGCGCGCTGCTGGGCCTGGTCATGGGCTGGTTCACCATCCGACGCCAGGGTATCTACGCCACCATGATCACGCTGGCTCTCGCGCAGATGCTGTACTTCGCCGCGCTGCAGCTGCCGTTCACCGGCGGCGAGGACGGCCTGCAGGGCGTGCCGCGCGGCAAGCTGTTCGGCGTGATCGACCTGTCCAGCGACCTGACCATGTACTACGTGTGCCTGATCGTCGTGGTCGCCGCCTTCCTGCTGATCGTGCGCACCATCCACTCGCCCTTCGGC
Source organism: Melaminivora sp. (assembly GCF_032059615.1). NCBI lineage: Bacteria > Pseudomonadati > Pseudomonadota > Betaproteobacteria > Burkholderiales > Comamonadaceae > Melaminivora > Melaminivora sp. The sequence goes on from NZ_DAMCAM010000110.1 coordinate 447, forward strand.
CAGGTGCTCAAGGGCATCAAGGAGAACGAGCCGCGCGCCACGTCACTCGGCTACGACGTCAACCGTTTCAAGCTGCTGGCCTTCGTCATCTCGGCCGCCCTGTCGGGCCTGGCCGGGGCGCTCAAGACCGTGGTGCTGGGCTTTGCCACGCTGTCGGACGTGCACTGGAGCGCTTCGGGGCACGTGGTGCTGATGACGCTGGTGGGCGGCATGGGGACGCTCAGCGGCCCGCTGGTCGGCTCGGCCGTGGTGGTGCTGCTGGAGAACAAGATCGGCGAGCTGGGCACCTTCCTGGCGCGCCTCACCAGCGTCGAGTGGTTCAACACCCTGGGCGAGTCGGTCACCATCGTCACCGGCCTGATCTTCGTGGTCTGCGTGCTGGCCTTCCGCCGCGGCATCATGGGCGAGCTGATCGCCTGGCTGGAGCGGCGGCGCACTCCGGGCTGACCCTCTGCGCCCGGCCCCCAACCGCCCGCGCTCCGGGCGGTTTTTTCATGCCTGGCCGACCCTGAAACCGGTGAGCCGCGCAGCCCTTGAATTGGTCATCGCCCAACCCTAGTTGGAGGCATGAGGCCGGTCTGGCGCCGGCCCGAGCCTTGTCAACCCAACGAACGAAGGAGCGATTGCCATGAACGCATTGATTGGCCGTGGTGGCCTGTTCGACGATTTTTTCAAGGACATGAACCCGGGCTTTTACGTCCGCCCGCTGCACGGTGACCCGCTGCCCAGCCCGGGGCAGATGAAGGTGGACGTGCACGAGAACGAGGGCGGCTTCCTGGTGTTGGCCGAGATCCCGGGCGTGCCTAAGGAAGAAATCCATGTCTCGGTGGACGGCAACATCGTCACCCTGCGCGCGGAAGTGCGCCAGCGCGACGAGAAGACCGAGGGCGAGAAGGTGCTGCGCTCCGAGCGCTACTACGGCAGCGTGTCGCGCAGCTTCCAGCTGCCGGCCGATATCGACGCCGACGGCTGCCAGGCCAAGTATGAGCACGGCGTGCTGACGCTGAACCTGCCCAAGAAGCAGGGCGGGCGTGGCCAGCGCCTGGCCATCGAGTAAACCGGCCGCAGCGCCCCGGCAGCAGCCCGGGCGCTGCCTGCCGGGCAGGTGGGCCAACAGCACGGGCTGCCAGCATGCGCAGCCCGTTTTGATGAAAAAACGGTCTCCAGCCCATATGCTTCAAGGGCCTCCAGCTATTGAAAGCGTAGCGTTTGGATGCCGGTGCCGCACTGGCCGGGGGCGCCCCGCTCACCCCAGCCGCAGCCGCTGCGCGTAGCCCGTCATCTCCAGATAGCCCCGGCCCACCGCCTGGCCGCTGGCGTCGCGCAGCTCACACAGCCCTTCCCAGTAGATCGCCCCGGTCGAGCCGCGGCTGTCCAGCTCCTGGTCCGCCAGCAGCGCATGCACGGTGAAGGTGCCCGCAGGCGTGTCCACGCGCCACTCGACGGGGTAGCGCGCGCCGCTCAGGGCGCTCGTCCAGTGCCGCAGCGGCGTGAATGCGACGGCATCGTGCGCGAACACCTGCGGCTGCACGGCCCCCGCTGCGCGCACCGACCCGCCCGCCCACAGTGCGCTGCCGTCCGCCCGGCGCAGGTGAAACGCCGTCAGCGCCCGGCCGTCGTGCAGGTTCATGCCGATCCAGTCCCAGCCCACGGCGTCGGGGTGCAGCAGCGCCTCGCTGCACTCGTGGTCCAGCCAGGCGCGGTTGTCGTGCGCTTCGCCGGGCTCGATGGCCATGCGCCGGCCGCCCAACGCGATGTGGCCGCGCACGCCGAGCTGCGGCTGGCTGTAGTAGTAGCTGGCTTGGCGCTCCTGCGGCCCCTTGCGCGACAGGCCCTGCTCGCCCTGCAGCAGCACCGGCTGCGTGCTGTCGAACGTCAGATCGAGCGCAAAGCCGTCGCCCTCGACCTGCGCGCGGTAGCGGCTGCGGCCGGGCGCATCGAGCGGGCTGCGCACCAAGTGCCAGTCGCGCAGGTGCACCGCCGTATCCGCCTCGGACGCCTCGGCAATGCCGAACCCTGCCCGGGCGATGCGCTGGTCGTGCCGCAGGCGCTGGCCCTGCACATCCGTCAGTGCCGCATGGGCGAATAGCAGCTGCTTGGCGGCAAAGGCCGATTGCAGCGCCTGCGTGGCATCGACGCGCGAGCGGAAGAACGTCACCTGAAAGCCCCACAGCCGGCCGTCCGCGCGCGCGTGGCCGGTGATGTACCACCACTCGGTGCGCAAGTCCGGGTGGCTGCCGTGGTCGCGCGGAAACGCCAGTGGGCGCGCCGGCAGCGCCCAGGCGCGGCCCGGCGCCCAGCCCAGCGCGGCACCCGCCAGCGCGGCGGCCAGCCAGTG
>NZ_DAMCAM010000111.1:0-2661 GCF_032059615.1 Melaminivora sp.
ATGGCCTCGGTGCCGCCGGTGGAGGCGCCGATGCAAATGATCTTCTCGGTGGACACGCGCCCGAGCAGCGGCGCGCTGGGCGCGGCAGCGGGGGCCGGAGCCGCGCCGGCGGCCTGAGGCGCCCCGGCCGGCCTGGCCGCGGGCGGCGGCGCGGCGCGGCGCACCTGGGCCACGGCAGCCACGCGGATCTTGTCCACGATCTGCGTGGCCAGCTCATTGAGGCCACTGGCCACGCCGATGCGCGGCTTGGCGACGAAGTCCACCGCGCCCAGCTCCAGCGCGCGCATGGTCACCTCGGCGCCGCGCTCGGTGAGCGTGGAGATCATGACCACCGGCATGGGCCGCAGGCGCATCAGCCGGCCGAGAAAATCGATGCCGTCCATGCGCGGCATCTCCACGTCCAGCGTGATCACGTCCGGGTTCAGCTCGCGGATCATCTCGCGCGCGATCAGGGGGTCGTTGGCCGTGCCGATGCACTCCATGTCGCTCTGGCGGTTGATGATCTCGGCCAGCAGGCTGCGCACCAGGGCCGAGTCGTCCACCACGATCACACGTATCTTGCCGCTCCTCATTTTGTAGTCTCTTCCCTAGACGGGGCGCGGGCTCGCGCCGGTTTTCCTTCAGGTTTCAGAACAGATCGACCGAGCCGCCGCTGGTGGCGCGCGCCACGCTGGCGGCATTGCCGCGCACCACTTCCTCGGCCAGCGTCTCGGGATGGGCGTGCGCCAGCCGCTTGACCATGGCCTTGCCGGTGACCGGGAAGAACACCACCTTGCGCGGGTGGATGTCCAGCACGTCCTCGGAGACGATGGGGATGCGCTCGGTGGCCAGGTAGCTCTGCACGAAGCGGGTGTTGCGCTCGCCCACGTTGAGCGTGGTGAAGTTGTGCATGACCTGGCCGCCGCCGAAGATCTTGGCCTGCAGCGTCTCGCGCCGCGCGCCCAGCTTGAGCATCTCGTTGATGAGCAGCTCCATGGCGTAGGAGCCGTAGCGCCCCGAGGTGTCGGAGCTGTCGCCGTCGGGCAGCATGAAGTGGTTCATGCCGCCCACCAGGGCGCGGCTGTCCCACAGGCAGGCGGCAATGCACGAGCCCAGCACGGTGACGATGGTCATGCGCTCGCGGGCGACGAAATATTCGCCCGGCAGGACCTTGACGGCGTTGTGCTGGAAGTGGTGGTCGTAGAAGAAGAACGAGGCCTCGCCGGGCCGGCGCGGCCGCGCCTTGAGCTCGGCCAGCGTCACCTCGGGCGTCGGCCCGGCCGCCCCTCCCGCCTGGGGCAGGGCGCGCGGCACGTGCCGGCGCTCATGGGGCGCCGGTACGGTAGAAGGCAGATCGGCTCGGTTGAAGCTCATGGTGCAGGGTCTTGCAGGGCGTGGGGCACGGCCGCCTTATTCAGACGCGCTCATAGACCGTCTTGCCGCGCAGCGTGAACAGGTCGCGCGAGTCACTGAAGTTCTCCGCGTGCCCGACGAACAGCATGCCGCCCGGCTTGAGCACGCGGTGGATGCGCTCGAGCACGCGCCGCTGGGTGGGGGCGTCGAAATAAATCATCACGTTGCGGCAAAACACCACGTCGAAGGCCTCGCGGAAGGGCCAGTCGTCGCGGATCAGGTTGACGCTCAGGAATTCGACGGGCCGGCGCAGCTCCGGCTTGACGCGCGCCAGGCCCGCGTTGGCGCCCTTGCCGCGCAGAAAGAAGCGCTGCAGCCGCTCCTGGCTCAGGCCCTTCAAGTTCTCCTGGCGATAGACGCCCTGGGAGGCGGTGGCCAGCACGCGCGAATCGATGTCGCTGGCCATGAGCTTGAAGGAGGCATTGGCGCCCAGCGATTCGAGCGCCGTCATGACGATGGAGTACGGCTCCTCGCCCGTGGACGCGGCGCTGCACCACACGCTCCAGGGCCCGCCCGGGCGGCTGCGCAGCAGCGAGGCCAGCACCTCGAAATGGTGCTGCTCGCGAAAGAAGGCCGTGAGGTTGGTGGTCAGCGCGTTGATGAACTCCTGCCACTCCGGGCCGTCGTGGCTCTCCAGCCAGGCCAGGTAGTCCTGGAAACTGCCGTGCCCCGTCTCGCGCAGGCGGCGCGACAGGCGGCTGTAGACCATGGCGTGCTTGCCGTCGTGCAGGCTGATGCCCGCGCGCTGGTGGATGAGCGACTGCACCCGCACGAAGTCGGCGTTCGTCCAGGCGAATTCCCGGCTCTCGTCCACCTCGGTGGCGGGCAGCGCCGCGGCGCGCGCATGCGGCACGGCTGCGACGGCGTGGGGGGCGGTGCCGAAGGCGGGGCGCGCAGGGCGCAGGGTGCGGACGGTGGGGTCATTCATGTCGCTGCCGGCACCCTCAGTCGCCGAGGGCTACCAGGCCCATGTCCACGCCGGACATGAGCTTTTCGATGTCCAGCAGGATCAGCATGCGTTCGCCCACCGAGCCCAGGCCGCGGATGCAGGCCGCGTCGATGGCGCTGTCCACGTCCGGCGCCGGGCGCATCTGCTCGGGCGACAGCTCCAGCACGTCGCTGACCGAGTCCACCACAATGCCGACCACGCGCTCGCGCAGGTTCAGGATGATGACCACGGTGAAACTGTCGTAGTCGGCCCGGGCGCAGTCGAAGCGCAGCCGCATGTCCACGATGGGCACGATGGTGCCGCGCAGGTTGGTCACGCCC
>NZ_DAMCAM010000112.1:0-2119 GCF_032059615.1 Melaminivora sp.
AGCGTGCAGACATGGGAATGCTCCAGAAGTTGAAACCGGGTCTGCGCCTGCCAGGACGGGAGCGTGGAACAAGGGGCCTGGCGGGCTGGCGCCCATGCAGCGGCCACGGCTTTGGTGTTGTGGTTGTGGGCCGACGCGGTGCATGGGAGGGGATGCGGGAATAATGCGCGCCATTGTAGTGGGCACCCCCCGGAGCTTGCGCAGGGCTGACAGGGCCGCGCGGACCGCTGCCCGCGCCCTCCTCCTGCCCCTTTGCCACCATGCTGCCTCCGCACACGCGCACCGTCTTCTACATCTCCGACGGCACCGGCATCACCGCCGAGACCTTTGGCAACGCCATCCTGGCGCAGTTCGACATCCGGCCGCGCCACGTGCGCCTGCCTTTCACCGACACCGAGGACAAGGCCCACCAGGTGGTGCGCCAGGTCAACCACACGGCGGAACTGGAAGGCACCAAGCCCATCGTCTTCACCACGCTGGTCAACCCGAACGTGCTGGCCATCATCCAGGAAGGCTGCAGGGGCATGCTGCTGGACATGTTCGGCACCTTCATCCACCCGCTGGAGGCCGAGCTGGGCGTCAAGTCGCACCACCGCGTGGGGCGGTTTTCGGACATCAGCATGTCCAAGGAGTACAGCGACCGCATCGAAGCCATCAACTTCAGCCTGGACCACGACGACGGCCAGAGCCACCGCGACCTGGAAGGCGCCGATGTGATCCTGGTGGGCGTGTCGCGCAGCGGCAAGACGCCCACCAGCCTGTACCTGGCCATGCAGCATGGCCTGAAGGTGGCCAACTACCCGTTGATTCCGGAAGACTTCGAGCGGCGCCAGCTGCCTCCCGCCCTGGCGCCGCACAGGAAGAAGATCTTCGGCCTGACCATCGACCCGGCACGCCTGGCCGAAATCCGCAACGAGCGCCGGCCGGGGTCCAGGTACGCCGACCTGGCCAACTGCCGCTACGAGATCAGCGAGGCCGAAGCCATGATGCGCCGCTCGGGCATCCGCTGGCTCTCGTCCACGACCAAGAGCATCGAAGAGATCGCCACCACCATCCTGCAGGAGGTGCGGCCCGAGCGGCTGGCCTACTAAAGAGCAAAAAAAACGCGGGCAGCGCTTCAGCGGCCGACCATGCGGCCCGGCACCACCCACTCGTCGAACTGCTCAGCCGTGACGTGGCCCGAGGCCAGCGCCGCCTCGCGCAGGCTGCTGCCCTCCCGGTGCGCGCGCTTGGCGATCTCGGCGGCCTTGTCGTAGCCGATGTGGGTGTTGAGGGCGGTGACCAGCATCAGCGAGCGCTCGACCAGTTCGGCGATGCGCTGGCGCTGCGGCGCTATGCCGACGGCGCAGTGCTCGTTGAAGCTGACCATGCCATCAGCCAGCAGGCGCACGCTCTGCAGGAAGTTGTGCGCCACCATGGGGCGGAACACGTTCAGCTCGAAGTTGCCGCTGGCGCCGCCGATGTTGATGGCCACGTCGTTGCCCATGACCTGGGCACACAGCATGGTCATGGCTTCGCACTGCGTCGGGTTGACCTTGCCCGGCATGATGGACGAGCCGGGCTCGTTCTCGGGGATGGTGATCTCGCCGATGCCGCTCCTGGGCCCGCTGGCCAGCCAGCGCACGTCGTTGGCGATCTTCATCAGGCTGGCCGCCAGCGTCTTCAAGGCGCCGTGCGCGGCCACCAGCGCGTCGCAGCTGGCCAGCGACTCGAACTTGTTGGGCGAGGTGACGAAGGGCTGGCCCGTCAGGCGCGCGATCTCCTCGGCCACCTGCACGGCATAGCCCTCGGGGGCATTGAGCCCCGTGCCCACGGCCGTGCCGCCCAGGGCCAACTCGTACAGATGGGGCAGCGCGGCGCGCACGTGGCGCTCGCCATGGGCGAGCTGCGCCACCCAGCCTGAAATTTCCTGGCCCAGGGTCAGCGGTGTCGCATCCTGCAGGTGGGTACGGCCGATCTTGACGATGTCGTCGAAAGCCTCGGCCTTGGCGGCCAGCGTGCCGCGCAGCTCATCGAGCGCCGGCAGCAGCCGGTGCACCAGGGCCTGCACCGCCGCCACGTGCATGGCCGTGGGAAAGACGTCGTTGCTCGACTGGCTCTTGTTCACGTCGTCGTTGGG
>NZ_DAMCAM010000113.1:0-2076 GCF_032059615.1 Melaminivora sp.
ACAACTGGACGGGCAACCGCGTCACCTGCCGCGACTGGTTCCAGCTGTCGCTCAAAGAAGGCCTGACGGTGTTCCGCGATCAGGAATTCTCGATGGACATGGCCGGCAGCCCGTCGGCGCGGGCCGTCAAACGCATCGAGGACGTGCGCGTGCTGCGCACCGTGCAGTTCCCGGAGGACGCCGGCCCCATGGCGCACCCGGTGCGCCCGGACAGCTACGTCGAGATCAACAACTTCTACACCGTCACCATCTACGAGAAGGGCGCCGAGGTGGTGCGCATGCAGCACAACCTGGTCGGGCGCGAGGGCTTCGCGCGCGGCATGCGGCTGTACTTCGAGCGCCACGACGGCCAGGCCGTGACCTGCGACGACTTCGCCCAGGCCATGGCGGACGCCAACCCGGGCAGCGAGCTGAACCAGCGCCTGGACCAGTTCAAGCGCTGGTACTCGCAGGCCGGCACGCCGCGCGTCACGGCCACGGGGCGGTACGACGCCGCCGCGCAGACCTACACCCTGACGCTGGAGCAAAGCTGCCCGCCCACACCGGGCGAGCCGGAGAAGCAGCCCTTCGTCATTCCCGTGGCGCTCGGCCTGGTGGGCCAGGACGGCAGCGCCCTGCCCCTGCAGCTCGAAGGCGAGGCCCAGGCCAGCGGTACCGAGCGCACCATCGTGCTGCACGAGGCTGGCCAGACACTGACCTTCATCGGCATCACGCAGCCGCCTGTACCCTCGCTGCTGCGTGGTTTCAGCGCCCCGGTCGTCCTGGACTGCGACTACAGCGACGCCGATCTGCTCCTCTTGCTGGCGCGCGACTCCGACGCCTTCAACCGCTGGGAGGCCGGCCAGCGCCTGCTGCTGCGCATAGCTACACAAAAGATAGCTGAATACCAAGACGCAGCAACGGAAACGCTCGTTTTTGACCAAAAAATGCTGCCGGCACCGGTGGTCGAGGCGCTACGCGACGTGCTGCGCCACCCCGCGCTGGATGCGGCGTTCAAGGACCTGGTGCTCACCCTGCCCTCGGAGGCGTACATCGCCGAGCAGCTGGACGTGGTGGACCCGCAGCGCATCCATGCCGTGCGCGAGGCCCTGAAGCTGGAGCTGGCCACCGCCCTGCAGGCCGATTGGGCGTGGGCGTACGAGACGCACCAGGACAGTGGCGGCTACCGCCCGGACCCGGTCAGTGCAGGCCGCCGCGCACTGGCGGGCACGGCCCTGTCCATGCTGTGCCTGGCAGCGGCGGCGTCGGGCGAGCCGTTCTGGCCGGGCAAGGCCTACCAGCGCTTCAAGGTGGCAGGCAACATGACCGACCGCGCGGCCGCCCTGGCCGCCCTGGTGGGCAGCGGGCACGAGCTGGCAGCGCCGGCGCTGGCGCGCTTTCACACCCTGTTCAAGGACGATGCGCTGGTCATCGACAAATGGTTCGCCCTGCAGGCCGGCAGCCCCGACCGGGGCGGCAACGCCCTGCCCCTGGTGCGCCAGCTCATGCAGCACGCGGACTTTTCGCTGAAGAACCCCAACCGCGCGCGCAGCGTGATCTTCACCTACTGCAACGGCAACCCCGGCGGTTTTCACCGCATGGACGGCGCCGGCTATGCCTTCTGGGCCGATCAGGTGCTGCAGCTCGACACCTTGAACCCGCAGGTCGCCGCGCGCCTGGCCCGCTCGCTCGACCGCTGGAAGAAGCTGGCCGAGCCCTACCGCAGTGCGGCCCGGGCCGCCATCGAGCGCGTGGCCACCAGCGGCGGCCTGTCCAGCGACGTGCGCGAGGTCGTCTCGCGCGCGCTGGAAGGCTGACGCGCGGACGCGCCCGGCGCCTTGCCGGATCATTCTCACAACAAGAAGGAAGGGAGTTCTTTCATGACCGAACGCATCAGCTTCACCCGCTACCTGGTCGAGCAGCAGCGCGACCACGGCCGCATCCCGCCGCAGCTGCGCCTGTTGCTGGAAGTGGTGGGCCGCGCCTGCAAGCGCATCGCCCTGGCGGTGAACAAGGGCGACCTGGGCGACGTGATGGGCACGGCCGGCAGCGAGAACGTGCAGGGCGAGGTGCAAAAGAAGCTGGACATCATCGCCA
>NZ_DAMCAM010000114.1:0-1852 GCF_032059615.1 Melaminivora sp.
GACGGTATCAGGCGGCGGGAGGGGCATTGTCCCGCACCCGGCACACCAGAAGCACGTTGGCGAAAGGCAGGGCTCCGCTCATGGGCTGGCTGCTGACTTCGAATCCGACGGACACGAGCAAGGCCCGCCAGTCGGCGATGCTGCGGCAGTACAGCGGCGGCATGCGGTGGCCGCGCGTCCAGGTGACGACACGGTCCACCCACTGGGAGAGCTGGAACGGCAGGCCCGCCCCCGCGTCGCCGATGCGGGTGATGAACAGGCCGCCGGGTGCCAGTGCCGCGTGGATGCGCTGCAGCACCTTACGCTGGCGTTCATGGTCGAAATAGTGCAGCGCGTCGAAGATCGTGACCACGTCGCACTGGCCGAAATCCGCCTGGTTCATGTCGCCTTGCTCGACGCGCACGACGGGGTGGCCGACGCCAAAGGCCTGCGCCGCGCGCTGCACGTCGCGCGGCATCAGCTCCACACCGCGCATGTGCAGCGGCTGAGGGGGTGCGGGCCAGTCTCCCGGCCATTCGCCCCTCGCCTGTTGCTCCTGGGCCGCCAGCACCAGGGCAAACAGGCTGCCCTGGCCACAGCCCAGGTCCAGCCAGCGCCCACGCGCAGGCAGCATGCCCTGGTGCAGCAGGGCGGCAAACGCCGCATCACCCCCGATTTTTCCTCGTGCGTAGTGGTAGGCAAAGCGCCCTGCCGGACGGAAGCGTGCGCTTGCCGCATCGACGAGGGCGCGGGAAAGCGCAGGAACGGAAGTCATGCCAGAGCGTCGTGCAATGTGGTGGTGGTCAAACCGGCCTGGTCCAGGCGCTGAGCCAGCCGGGGAATCAGGTGCTCGATCACGGGCCGGCCGTCACCCGCGCGCGCCGCGTGGCCGTCGTGCAGCAGCAGGATGTCGCCGTCGCCCAGCGCCCGCGTCAGGCGCTGCAGCACCCGGTCGGGACGCGGCTCGCGCGTGTCGTAGCCGCGGCGTGTCCAGCTCGCCAGTTGCAGGCCCTGGCGGGCGAGCACCGGCTCCAAAAACAGGTTGCGCAGCCCCGCCGTGGGGCGGAAGAAGCGCGGCGCCTGGCCGCTCGCATCCTGCAGCACGGCCTGGGCGCGCGCGATGTCCATGGCCAGCCGCGCCGGGCCGAACAGGGACAGCGCGTGCGAGTGGCTGTAGCCGTGGTTCTCCACCCGGTGGCCCTGCTGGGCGATGGCGCGGCACAGTGCCGGATACCGCTCGGCCCGGTGGCCAATGAGAAAGAAGCTGGCCTTGATCCCGTGCTCGGCGAGCAGGTCGAGCACACGCGGCGTGACCTCCGGGTCGGGGCCGTCGTCGATGGTCAGCGCCACGCGCCCTGCCACGCCGGCAGGCACCCGGGGCAGCCGCGTGATGTTGGGGCCGAGCGCCTGCGAACGGGGCCACAGCCCGGCAGCGGTGATGAGGGCATGGTTGGCCGCCACGGCGCCCGCGGCCCAGGGCCATAGCGCGGGCTGGGCCAGCACGCCGAGGGCCGCGACGCCATGCAGCGTGGCCGAACCCGCCAGAAACGGCGTGGGCTTCCAGCGCCGCGCCATCAGCGCTCCTGCTCCCGCAGCGCAAGCCAGTGCGCGAACTGGCGACACAAGGGCAGCCAGGCATCCCAGTCGTGGCCACCCGGCACCTCGTGCAGCGCGGCCCGGCGCAGCCGCCGCGCGAGCAGCCGCATGGCATCGGCGAAGCGGTCATCGCGCCCGAGGCCCAGGAAGACGGGCAGGTCGGGCTGGCCCTCGCGCAGCGCCTGCCAAAGCTGGAATTCCAGGTCGTCCGCCTGTGCGGGTGTCGGCAGCCAGGCGTCGAGCCCGCCCGCGCGGGCGATGGCGTTGGTCGTCAGGC
>NZ_DAMCAM010000115.1:0-1805 GCF_032059615.1 Melaminivora sp.
ACCCGGCCTTCGGCCTGCCGGCGCACTGGATCGACGCCGGCCAGCGCGAAGCGGCACAAATGGCGGGTTTTACCGTGGTTGATTCGGAAACCGTGATGGCCACCCATTTGTCACACTTGATGCAAGTCCAGGCAGCGCGGCTCCTGTCCCGCACCGAGACGCAGCAGCTCGTCGAGCACGTCACGCGCCTGGCCCCCAAACTCATCGAGGAAGTCGTGCCCAAACTGGTCTCCATCACCATCTTCCAGAAGGTGCTCCAGCTCCTGCTGGAGGAGGCCGTGCACATCCGCGACATCCGCACCATCATCGAGACGCTGGCCGAGCATGCCGGCACCGTGCAGGACCCGGCCGAGCTGGTCCGCCGCGTGCGCATCGCCCTGGCGCCGGCCATCGTGCAGCAGATCTACGGCCCCACGCGCGAACTCGACGTGATCGCCATCGAGCCCGGCCTGGAGCGCCTGCTGATGCAGGCCCTCACCAACGCCAGCGGCCCGGCGCTCGACCCGGGCGTGGCCGACCTGCTGACCCAGAAGGCTGCCGAAGTGGCCATGAAGCAGGAAGAAATGGGCATGCCCGCCTGCCTGCTGGTGCCCGACGCCATCCGCGGCACCATCGCCCGCCTGGTGCGCCGCATGGCGCCGCGGCTGCAGGTGCTGGCGCACAGCGAAATCCCTGAAACCCACAGCATCCGCATCGGACCGATCCTCAAAGGGGCCTCCGCATGAACATCAAACGCTTCACCGCTCCCACCGCCCGGGAAGCGCTGGCCAAGGCCCGCATGGCTTTCGGCGACGGCACGCTGATCCTGTCCAACCGCCAGGTGGCGGGCGGCGTGGAGGTGGTGGCCACGGCCGAGGAGGCGCTGTCCACGCTGGAAACCGCTGGTGCCCCCGCTGCCCTGCCCGCCGCCGGCAGCCGCCTGCAGGAGCGCGCCGACGACCTGGCCGCCAGCCCCGTGCGCCTGCAGCAGCAACCCACCCAGGCCGGCGCGCGCAACCCGGTGGCGCAGGACACGGAAGAGCTGGCCATGAGCACGCTGTCCTTCCAGGACTATGTGCGCGAGCGCATGCTGCGCCGCCGCCACGAAGCCCTGCATGGCCAGGTGCAGGAGCGCCCCGCGCCGCGCGCCGCCCAGCGCCCGGCGGCGCAACCGGCGTTCGAGCCCCAGCCCATCCAGGTGCAGCCCGCGCGCATGCAGCAGGCGGTGCGCCCGGCCATGCACGCCGCCCTGGGCGCCGAGCAGCTTGTCACCGGCCGCCGCGCCGCGCCGGCCACGCCCGCGGCCGCGGCCGCGCCCACCCTGGCGGCAGGCGCCGGCCAGCAGAACCTGATGAAGGAGCTGCAGTCCATGAAGGACCTGATCGAGGAGCGCTTCAACACCCTGTCCTGGCTCGGCCAGGCGCGCCAGAACCCGATCCAGTCCAACCTGATGCTCAAGCTGATCCGCGCCGGCTACTCGCCCGCGCTGTCGCGCGCCCTGCTGGAGCACCTGCCCGAACACCTGGGCGCGCAGGACTCGGTGCGCTGGCTCATGGACGTGCTCGAACGCAACCTGCGCACCGACGCCCAGGCCCTGCCGCTGCACGAGGAGGGCGGCATCTTCGCCCTGGTCGGCGCCACCGGTGTGGGCAAGACCACCACAACCGCCAAGCTGGCCGCCCTGTGCGCCCGCGTGCACGGCCCGGCCAGCGTGGGCCTGATCACCCTGGACACCTACCGCATGGGCGCGCACGAGCAGCTGCGCTCCTATGGCCGCATGCTGGGCGTGGTGGCGCACCTGGCGCACGACCGCGCCGCGCTGCAGG
>NZ_DAMCAM010000116.1:0-1666 GCF_032059615.1 Melaminivora sp.
AAGGCCGGCATCGTCAACCTGGGCGCCGAGGGCATGATGCTGTGCGCCGCCGTGGCGGCGTTCGCCACCGTGGTGCACACGGGCAGCTTCGTGCTGGGGGCGGTGGCCGGCATGGTGGCCGGGGCGCTGCTGGCGGCGCTGTTCGGCGTGATGGTCATCTGGTTCAACACCAACCAATATGCCTCGGGCCTGGCACTGTCGATCTTTGGCGTGGGCTTCTCGGCCTTTGCCGGCATCGGCTACGTGCAGGCCAAGCTGCCCGACACGCCCAAGTTCTCCTGGCCGGGGCTGCGCGAGCTGCCGGTGGTCGGGCCGGCCCTGGGCACGCTGCATCCGCTGGTCTATCTGACCATGCTGCTGGCCGCCGCCATGGTGTGGTTTCTGTACCGCACGCGCGCCGGGCTGGTGCTGCGATCGGTGGGCGAGGCGCCCGAGTCGGCGCACGCTCTCGGCTACCCGGTGCGGCGCATCCGCCTGGGGGCGGTGGCGGCCGGCGGCGCCCTGTGCGGGCTCGCCGGGGCCTACATCTCCACCGTCTATACGCCGCTATGGGTCGAGGGCATGGTGGCCGGGCGCGGCTGGATCGCCCTGGCGCTGACCACGTTCGCCACCTGGCGGCCGGCGCGCGTGCTGCTGGGCGCCTACCTGTTTGGCGGCGTGACCATGCTGCAGTTCCACCTGCAGGCCTCGGGCGTGCAGGTGGCCAGCCAGCTGCTGTCCATGCTGCCCTATGTGGCGACCATCGTGGTGCTGGTGCTGATCTCGCGCAACCCCGTGTGGATTCGTGCGAACATGCCGGCCTCGCTCGGCCGGCCCTTCCACCCAGGCGGCTGAAAGCCTTCCGTTTTCCATCGTTCCAACCTCCTCATCACGCAATGAATCCGAATCTGAACAAACGGTCCCTGCTCCAGGCCGCCGCCCTGTCGGCCATCGCTCTGGCGGCGCTTGCCGGCTGCGGCAAGAAGGACGAGGCGCCCGCGCCCGCCGCCGCCCCGGCAGAGGCCCCGGCCGCGCCCGCCGCAGCGGACAAGCTCAAGATCGGCTTCATGTACGTGAGCCCCATTGGCGACGGCGGCTGGACGTTCCAGCATGAGCTGGGCCGCAAGGCCATCCAGGAAAAGTTCGGCGACCGCATCGAGACGTCCTTCGTCGAGAGCGTGCCCGAGAGCGCCGACAGCGAACGCGTCATGCGCGACATGGCGGGGCAGGGCAACAAGCTGATCTTCGCCACCAGCTTCGGCTACCAGGAGTTCGTGCAAAAGGTTGCCGCTGACCTGCCCGACGTGAAGTTCGAGCACGCCACTGGCTACAAGCAGCAGGACAACGTCGCCACCTACGACACCAAGACCTTCGAGGGCGCGTATCTCGCGGGCATCGTCGCTGGCGGCATGAGCAAGACCAAGACCGTCGGCGTGGTGGCCTCGGTGCCCATCCCCGAGGTGGTGCGCAACATCAACAGCTTCGTGCTGGGCGCGCAGAGCGTCGATCCGTCCATCAAGGCCAAGGTGGTGTGGGTCAACGAGTGGTTCAGCCCGCCCAAGGAATCCGAGGCCGCGGCCTCGCTCATCAACGGCGGCGTGGACGTGCTCTACCAGAACACCAACTCGCCCGCGGTGCTGAAAACCGCCGAGGAGCGCGGCGCGCGCGCCTTCGGCAAGGACGGCGA
>NZ_DAMCAM010000117.1:0-1634 GCF_032059615.1 Melaminivora sp.
AGCGTGATGGCCGAGGTGCGCATGCCGATCTTCAGGTCGTCGTCGCGGTCCACCATGGCGTACTCGGTGTCGTAGGCCAGCACCAGGGCCAGGTTGGCCAGCCACAGCACCCAGGCCTGGCCCGGCACCCGGCCCTGCACGGCGGCAAAGGCGATCACGATGCCGAAATTGAAGGCAATGCCCAGGAAGGCCTGGGGCATGGCGAAGAACCGCTTGGTGTAGGGGTAGAGGATGGTGAAGGCCAGCGCCGGCACCGACCAGGCCACCGCCTCCCGGCGCGTGGTCAGCACCAGGGCGAAGGCGGCCAGCGCCAGCACCGCCGCCAGCATCAGCGCCTCGCGCACCGAGACCTGGCCGGTGGTGACGGGCCGCGCCACGGTGCGCTTGACGTGCCGGTCGAAGTCGCGATCGGCCACGTCGTTGACGCAGCAGCCGCTGCTTCGCATCAGCACCGTGCCCAGGACGAACACCGCCAGCAGGTGCCAGCCGGGAAAGCCTCCCGCCGCCACCCACAGCGCCGCCAGCGTCGGCCAGACCAGCACCAGCCAGCCGGCGGGGCGGTCGAAGCGGATCAGGTTCAGGTAGAGGGCGAGGCGGGAGGGGTGCGTCATGGGTGGGGGCGGGCAGCGGGCAGCGCAGGCTCCGCCCCGCCGGGGAAAGAGGAAAAACCGCGCAACCCCTTGCCTGTCAACGAGAGTTTGCTATGAGTTCAGGCGCTCACTCCAGCAGCGAGCGCAGCATCCACGCCGTCTGCTCGTGCACCGTCAGGCGCTGGGTCAGCAGGTCGGCGGTGGGCTCGTCGCTGGCCTTGTCGGCGGCCGGGAAGAGGGCGCGGGCGGTGCGCGCCACGGCCTCGTGGCCCTCGACCAGGATGCGCACCATCTCCAGCGCCGCGGGCGGGGTCTCGGGCGCGTCGGGCAGGCTGGCAAGCTTGCCGAACGCCGCATAGGAGCCCGGCGCGAAGTGGCCCAGCGCGCGGATGCGCTCGGCGATCGGATCCACGGCGTTCCACAGCTCGGTGTACTGCTCCATGAACATGGTGTGCAGCGTGTTGAACATGGGCCCCGTCACGTTCCAGTGAAAATTGTGCGTGGTCAGGTAGAGCGTGTAGGTGTCGGCCAGCAGGGCTGACAGGCCGCGGGCGATGGCGGCGCGGTCCTTGTCGCTGATGCCGATGTCGATGCGCGGCGCGGCGGCGCTCCCGAGGGTGGCGGACTTGGCAGCAGCGGTCTTGGGCGCGGCGGTCTTGGCGGTGGCGGGCTTCTTGGCCATGGTGCTCTTCTCCTTGAGGATGGGACGGTGGAACAGGGGACGGCGAAACAGCGAAGCGCAAAGGCGTCAGGATAGCCGCGTCACGCCCGGCAGCTCGCAGGCGTGGATGGCGTTGCGCAGCGCGGCGATGGCCTCGTAGCGCGTGAAGCTGCGCCGCCACACCAGCACCACGCGGCGCTGGGGCGGCGCGCTGCCGTCGGGCTCGGTGATGGGCAGGTAGCGGATGTGGGTGGCGTCGCTCTTGCGCCGGCGCACGCCCGAATGCAGCGCGTCGCGCGGCACTGACAGGCGCGGCACCAGCGTCACACCCATGCCGGCGGCGACCATGTGCTTGATGGTCTCCAGCGACGAGCCCTCGAAGG